>CAZDRW010000155.1:0-7432 GCA_964507555.1 uncultured Desulfarculaceae bacterium | reverse complement strand
TCATGCCACGGGCCTTAAAAAAGCGGCTCCGGTGGAAATGGCCGGCATCCAAATCGGCAAGGTCGAACGCATCAGCCTCTATGAGAACCGGGCCAGGGTTACCATGCGGATCAGCGCGGACGTGGCTCTACCGGTCGACACCGCGGCCAATATCCGTACTCGCGGCGTTCTGGGCGATAAGTACATTTCCTTGGATCCGGGGACTCCGGGTGCGCCTACCTTAAAAAACGGACAGGAATTAACCAAAGCCCGGGTGCCGACAGACCTCGAAGAGGTCATGTCCAAGATCGGCTCCATCGCCTCTGACGTAAAAGACCTCACCAGTTCCTTAAGGGTCAGCTTGGGCTCGCCGGAAAGCCAACACAACATCAGCGAGTCCCTGGCCAACATCAAGGAAATAACCGCCGCCCTCAAGGATGTGGTGGCCGACAATCAGAACCGGCTGAACAATGTCATCGTGAATCTGGAGAACTTCTCCAGGGACATGAGCCAACTCAGCGGCGACAACAAAGAGGCCTTGAGCGAGACCATCCGTAATTTCCGCGCCATCAGCGGGCAACTGGACCGCACCATCACGGCGCTAAGCTCGGTTTCCGAAAAAATCGACCAAGGCAAGGGCACCATCGGTGCCCTGGTCAACGAACGTGACACCATCGACAACCTGAACAAAACCTTGGCCTCCTTGAAGGACATCAGCCGCAAGATCAACGATGGCCAGGGCTCCCTGGGCAAGCTGGTCAACGACGACACCACGGTCACCAAGATCGACGAGGCGCTCACCGGTATCAACGACTACCTGGGCCGGGCCGATGCCTGGCGCACCTATATCGATTACCGCGGCGAATATCTGACCAGGGACGCAGCCCTGCGCAGCACCCTCAACGTCCGTCTGCAACCCAAAGCCGATAAGTTCTATATCCTGGGCGTTACCACCGATCCTGTGGGCCGCCGCACCGAAAAGGAAACCACGACCACCCACTACCAGGGCGGCACCAGTTGGGAGGAGCGGGAAAAGGTAATCACGGTCGACAAGGACGAGCTCAAGTTCAATGCCCAGATCGGCAAGCGGTTCTATGACGTGAGCTTGCGGGCCGGCTTGTTCGAAAGCACGGGCGGCGTCGGTTTTGACTATCACATGTTCGACGACAACCTCACGTTCACCGTCGAGGCTTATGATTTCCGCCAGGACGAGAATCCTCGTTTAAAGTTGAACGTGGACTACCATTTCTGGAAATACTTCTACCTGACCGCGGGCTGGTTCGATCCGCTTTCCGAATATGATCACGATCAACTCATGGTGGGCGGTGGCGTAAGGTTCTATGACGACGATCTCAAGTGGCTCCTCACCAACGCGCCTACGCCATAGGACGGCGGCTGCCCATGCAGGCAAAGCTAATTATCGCGGCTACTGATTTTTCGGCAAACGCGGACAAAGCCGTGGAAAAGGCGATAAGTCTGGCCGCGCGCAGAAACGCGGACCTGGTTATCATCCACGTGATACCTCCGGTCCTGAACCATTCTCCGCTTATGCAAGAATCGCTCATTAATGATGCGGAGACCGCCATCAACGATTTGGCTGTCCGTTTGTGCCAGCTGAGCCAGGAAGAGTTGGAAAACCGGTATTTGTCCAAAACGAGTTATCCCAAGGCGGAAGGGCTGTGTTTGGAAGGCAAGGCGGCGCCCGAGATCCTGCGTCTTGTTGAGGAGCGCGGCGCCGGTCTTTTAGTCATAGGCGCCACCGGCGATGCCGGGCTGCCCGGCGCTCTTTTTGGCTCTATCGCCAGTAAACTTCTTCGCAAGGCGCCGTGTTCGGTATTAGTGGTGCGCGCCGAAGACAAAGGGGACTGAATAATCCTAAAGGATGCCGAGCCTCATTTCCGCAAACCCGCCTAAAGACTCCCGCCCCATATGCAAAGCCTTGCGCTTGGCGCGCCCCGGAATAGTTGCCGTGGCGGGAAGCGGCGGCAAGACCGCTCTGGTCGCGGCGCTCTGCCGGGAACTGGCGGCGGACGGCCAACCGGTTGCGCTCAGCACCACCACCCATATCTATCCGCCGTCAGCCCGTTTGTGCGGCCCGGCCTGGCTCTGGGGAGAGGCTTTACCGGAGAAGGCGGAGATTAAAAAGCGGCTTAAGCAGGGCAAGGTTTTGGCCGTGGCCAGGGGTATGAACCCCCAAGGCAAGCTGGAGGGCTTAAGCCAGGAGCAAATGGCGGTCTTGGCCACAAGCGGGGCGTGGGTGGTGGTGGAGGCGGACGGCGCGGCGCGCAAGCCCCTAAAAGCCTGGGCTCCTCACGAACCAGCTTGGGCTGGAGGCGAAGATTCACGTGTGGTGCTGGTGGGGGCCAGCGGCCTGGGCCGCCCCTTATCGCCGGATTTGGTGCATCGGCATCAGCTATTCAGGCAAGCGGCTGACCTTGAGCTGGGCCAAAACATAACCCCCGCCGCCCTGGCTCGGGTTCTCTTGGGACCGGGAGGGCCTTTCAGGGAACGCCCGGCAGGCATGGCATTTTCCCTGGTGATCAACCAAATCGATGCAGCCCGGCCGGCGCTGGTTGACTCGCTGGCTCGCGAGTTGAAGTCGCGGGCGGGTGGCTGGCTGGGCGTTCTCAAAGGCAAGCTGCGCCAGGGCAGGTTGGAGCCGTGCTGAAGAAAGGTTGCGCTCAGGCCGGGAAAAGCCGAGCGCCCGATGGTATAATTAAACAATTTTGGACCAATAATCACCCGTTATCCGGGTTCTCTTGGGAGATGCGCAAATGAAAACCATGCCATTGTGGCTGTTAATGGGCATTACTTTACTGATTACCGGTTGCGCGCCAGCGGCGCAAGAACAGTTGGCCAAATTGCAGGTGGGCATGACCCAGGCCCAAGTGCAAAAGACCTTGGGCAAGCCGGAAAAGGTGGAATGCGTGCGCTTCCCATCCCACGAGCGCGACTATCTAATTTGGCAGTATCAAATGGTGCCGGACACGGGCCCGGTTTGCCCCAGCGAGGGCACGGCCCGGGTATTGACCGGGATGGCGACCCTGGGCTTGAGCGAATTTGCCTGGACTAACGCCAAGCTTAAGCCACATTGGGTGTATTTCCTGGATGGCTATATGGTTTTTGCGGGCCGAGGATTTGACTGCACATCCCCAGAGATCTGTTCTATAAATAACAATAACCTGGCAGGCAATATCTGCCGTAAATGATTGGGCTAGTTGACAAGCCCGGCGCAAGAGGAAGAGATTACGCTCTAACTTATGAATAGCACAACAAAAGAAGACGAAACCCAAGGACTGACCGAGGTTCCGGCATTAGCTGGGGGCAAGTCATTTGACGATTTCGATTTGCCCGAGCCCCTTTTAGCTGGCTTGCACGAAACCGGATATTTCAAGTGCACACCCATCCAGGAACGGGCCATACCTTTGGGCCTGGAAGGCAAGGATATAGCGGGCGAAGCCCAGACCGGGACCGGTAAGACAGCCGCCTTTTTGGTCCCCATCTTCAATCATATGCTGCGCGACCAAAAGCGCACGCCCAATAAGCCTTGCTGCCTCATCATCAGCCCGACCCGCGAGCTGGCCCTGCAGATCATGAACGACGCCGAGGCCATCGGGCGCAATTGCGGGTTCAGGATGGTGGCCATATTCGGCGGGGTCGATTATAAGAAGCAGGCCGATGAGTTAAAGAGGGGCGTGGATATCGTGGTGGCCACACCCGGCCGGCTTATCGATTACACCAAGCAGAGGTTTTTCGATCCCAAAGGCATCCGCTACCTGGTGGTAGACGAAGCCGACAGGCTTTTTGATATGGGGTTCGTGCAGGATCTGCGCTGGATTCTGCGTCGTTTGCCCAACTATCGCGACCGGCAATCCATGCTATTTTCCGCGACCTTGGGCTGGCGGGTTCTGGAACTGACCTATGAGTTCATGAACCTTCCCCAAAAGGTAACGGTGCAGAAGGACACCCGCACCGTCGAACAGGTCACCCAGGAAATGTATCACTGTTCCAGGCAAGAGAAGCTTAACTTGTTGCTGGGGCTGTTAAAGCGGGAGGAATTCTCCCGGGTTATGGTGTTCGCCAACACCAAGTACCGGGTGGATTGGCTGGCCTTCAAGCTGCAAAAGAATGGCTATCCGGCCGAGGGCATATCCGGCGACATTTCCCAAAAGCGGCGCTTGCAACTGATGGATCAGTTTAAAAATGGCAAGCTGCAGATCCTAATCGCCACCAATGTGGCGGCCCGCGGCCTGCACGTCGAGGATGTGAGCCATGTTATAAATTATGACGTGCCTGCCGACCCGGAAGATTACGTTCATAGAGTGGGCCGCACCGCACGGGCCGGGGCGCTGGGCAAAGCCATAACTTTATGCTGCGACGAATACGCCACCCATCTGCCTTTCGTGGAGGAGTATCTAGAGGACAAGATTCCGGTATGCTGGGCTGAAGAAGAGTTGTTCATTAAGGACACGGCGCCGGATTACCGCCCCATAAGACGCTCGCCCGGCGGGCGCTCAGGCGGCCGTCCCCCAGGAGGAGGTGGCGGCCGGATGCCGAAAGGAGGCTCCCGCAGCCCAAAAGGGCCGCGAGGGAGAGGTAAACCCAGGGCGAAAACAGAGACCGGCAAACAGACCGCCCAGCCGCCCCAAAAACCGAGATCACGGAAGCCAAAGGACAAGCCGCCCGCATAATCTTGATCCCAACGGCGGTTGTCCTGGCCTGATCCGGCCTTGTTGCGCTGAGCGGCGCATCATAGAGCATGCCATGAGTACAGACGCCACTACAGCTTCATACCCAAAAAGCGTGCACGCCTTTTTCTGCAAGGCAAATCCTGCCAATCCGGCTGGCAAATGGACCAAGGTGCTGATGCTGGTTGGGCTGGCGGTTTGCCTTACCGCCTCTTTTCCCCGCCAAGCATTGGCCTTTGAGCCGGGCCGCGCCGAGCTGCTTTATCAATCCGCCCGCTTTGACATACTGGAAGGCAAGGACCAGGCGGCCTATAACAAAGTGGCTAAAGCCAGAACCCTTGCCCCGCAAGACGCCCGCATAGAGGTGCTGCAAGCCCAGTTGCTGAATAACCTGGGCCGTCACCAAGAGGCGCTCGATCTGTGTAAAGAGCTTTTAGGCAAAGACCCGGGCGACCTCCAGGCCCGTGTGCTGGCGGCGCATGCCCTAGCCGCCCAGGGACGCCTGAGCGAGGCCCAGGACCACCTGAAATTCTTGGAAGCATCACATCCCGCCCTAACCATCCGCGTTCAAATAGACCTGCTGTCCCAGGCCGGAAAACATGAGGAAGTCCTGGAGGCGGTGCGCCGGGCGGAAACCATGGGCCATGCCTTGGCTCCTCTTGAGCGCCAGGAGATCCTCTTTGCCGGGGGGCGGGCCGCCTATCGCAACCAGCAGAACGAGGAGTCCCTGCGCCTGCTGGACCGGGCCTATGCCTTGGCGCCCAACTCGAATATGGCGCCGGATATTAAGGCCTGGCGCCAGGATGTGAAGCTAAGCGACAGGTTCTGGTATTTGGGCGCCCAAGCCGGCTACCTTTTCGACAGTAACGTTTTCCTGGATCCGCTTTTCGATGATCCGGCTCACGCCACGGCGTCGGGGAAATCCGATTCGGCTGTGCTGACCGAGGCTTGGGGGGGAGCGCGCCTTAAGCGCTGGTCCAACGGCTTGGAGGTTGGCGTGACCGCCAGAGCTCAGATGGTGGCCTATTTCAGTGAAACCGAGGCCACTGCCAGCTTCCTGGCGCCGGGGGCTTATCTGGCCTGGGGCAAGGCCAAGTGGGGTTTCCGCCTGCCTTACCGCTTTTATTACTATTATCGCGGCTCCCGCAAGGACGACTGGTCGCGCATGCATTCCTTCTCGCCCTATGTGTATTGGCAGATGACTTCCAACCTAAAAAGCTATTTTTCCCTGATACTTTTTGAGAGGCAGTATTTCGATGGCCGTTCGGGCGCGGTCCACGGCGGTTTGGCGGTCGACCATGTCTGGAGTTTTGACCGTAAAAGCAACTATGTGCGTTTGAGCTACCGGGTTGACCAGGAAGACGCCTATGATGATATCAGCGGTTACACCGGCGTTGAGGTTACCCTGGGCGCCGGCCGCCAACTATTTGAAAATTTAAAAATTGCAGCAGATTTGACCTGGGCGCATTATAATTATAATAATAGGCCGGAATGGACTTTGGACTATGAGGTCTATAAGCGTAAGGATGAGCAACTCCGTTTTTCAGTGCAATTGATCTATAGCCTGCCCCAATGGTGGAAGCTCAACTTGAACTACTACTACATAACCAACGACTCCAATGTCGAAGGTCAGGGCATCAGCCCGTATGATTATAATAAGTATGTAGTTTCGTTGATGGTCACCAAGTATTTTTAGACAAGCGCAAAAGGTACCAGTAGAAAGGCTTTTGTCATGTACAGAGCCACGCTTATAACAATATTGGTCCTTGGCTTTCTGTGCGCAGCGGCTGCGCAGGCCGCCGAACCGCGACCGGCGGGCTACATCCTGGAAGTCGTTGGCCAGGGAAAAGTAACCAATAAGGCGCTAAAGCGCGACCTAGCCGCCAAGCCTAAAATGAATCTTTTTGTGGGCGATTTGGTCTGGTCAGGACCAAACAGCGAAATCCGCATCGTACTTCTTGACGATTCCTTGCTGCAACTTGGCGCGGATTCAGAGCTGGTTCTCAGCAAATTGCTGTTTGAAGCAAAGGGTCAAACCCGCGACGCCAGCATTGAGCTGCCCGCCGGCAACCTGCGCGTGCTGGTCAATGACCTGCTGCGCGGAAGGCAGCGCAAGTTCGAGGTGCGCACGCCAACCGCGGTGGCGGCGGTGCGGGGAACCTTGTTCATGGTTTTGGTGCCGTCGGCGAAAACCACGACCGTGGTGGGATTTGACAACCCGGTTGCCGTGGCGGCCAAGGATGGCGCGGGCAAACCCGTGGTGGTGGGCGGCGGCACCTTCAGCAGCGTGGCGAAGGGCAAGGGCCCCACCGCCCCGGCGCCGCTCACTCCGGCCCAAAACCAGCAATACCAGAAATTGTTCCGCCAGCCCCCGCTGCAGAAGAAGAGCTCTTCTGGTTCGGAAAAGGACGCGCCCAGCAAGGGCGGGGCTAGCGCCATGCTTCCCGGCACCAAGGCCAGCGAACAGAGCGGAGGCCTGACCGGGTCGCAGCCCGGTGCGCTGTCGGGCAGTCCGCCGGGCTCTCTGGCCGGATCGCCGCCGGGCGCCACGACCTTCGGCGTGCCCGCTGGCAAGGAATTCACGCCTCCGGGCCAAGGCGGCACCCCTCCGGGCCAGGACAAGGACAAGACCCCTCCGGGCCAGGACAAGGACAAGACCCCTCCGGGCCAGGACAAGGACAAGACCCCTCCGGGCCAGGACAAGGACAAGACCCCTCCGGGCCAGGACAAGGACAAGACCCCTCCGGGCCAGGACAAGGACAAGA
>CAZDRW010000154.1:0-7477 GCA_964507555.1 uncultured Desulfarculaceae bacterium | reverse complement strand
CGGCTTCAGCGCCGGCAGGGTGATATGCCATAAGCGTCGCCAGCTTCCGGCCCCATCTATGCGCGCCGCCTCGTAGAGCTCCTCGGGGATGGTCTGCAAGCCGGCCAGCAAAATCAAAGCAGCGAAGGAACTGGTCTTCCATACATCCGCCAGGATCACGGCGGCCAGCGACCAAAAGGGATCCGCCAGCCAGGCCTGATAGGCCGTCACCTCATGCCCGAAAAGCGCCAGGTTTAATAGCCCGTAGTTATCGCTCATGATGAAGCGCCACATCTGGCTGGTAACCACGGTGGGAATCGCCCAGGGGATGAGCAAGGCCGCCCTTAAAAGCGAGCGCCCCTTGATGGCCTGGTCCATGACCAGCGCCATGACCATCCCCAGCCCCAATTCCAAAATGGTGCTTACCAGTACAAACAGGCAGGTATTCACCAGCGCCCGCAGGGCCTCGGGGTCCTGGGCCAGACGGACATAATTGGCCAGGCCCACAAAAGGATCGCCCAATTGCGGCAGGCTTAAGATTATGCGATGCAGGCTAAGGACCATGGACTGCGCGATGGGGTAGAAGGCAAATAGCGCCACAAAAAACAGACAGGGCGTCAACAGGCCCCAGGCGAATAGCCGCTCCCGCTTGAGCTGCGCTGAATGACGGACTCCCCCACTCATCTAGCACCCTCCCGGGTCAGGGCCGTCAGTTCCTCGATCTGGCGACAGGCGCTCGCGGCCAGGGCCTTGAGATCGGCCTTAGGGTCGGACAGGGCGCGGGAAAAATAGACCTGCAAGATGCGGCTCAGGGCCGGGTACAAGGGAGAGCGCGGCCGCGGCACGGCACCCACGAACGACTCGCGCATGGCCGCCAAATGGGGCTGGGCGGCCAAGACCTGAGGATCGTGATAAAGATCCATGCGCGTGGGCGCGCGGCCGCCTTGTATGGCGAACAGTTTCTGCACTTCCCGCGAGGTGATGAACTGTGCGAAGGCCCAGGCCGCATCAGGCTGGCGTGAGTAGGCGCTTATGCCCACCTGCCAGCCGCCCAAGGCGGCATGGCTGTGTCCTCCGGCAAAATGCGGCAGCGCCGCCATGCCCACCTTGCCCGCCACCTTGGATTTCCGCGGGTCGTTGCTTAGGGCCCAGGCATAGGGCCAGGAGCGCAGAAAAAGGGCCCGGCCCTGCACGAACAGCGCCAGCGACTCGGGCTCTTGATACATGAGCGCGCCGCGCGGGGCAATGCGGCCTATCATCTCATCGCGCACAAAGCGCACCGCCTCCAAGGCGGCCGGTTCAGCCAGGCAGCAGCGGCCGGTTTCAGGGTCGATTATCTGACCGCCGCCCGAGAGGATGAACTCCAGCATGTCGCACACCAATCCCTCGTACTGCTTGAACTGGCCGGAGTAGCCCTGGAAATAGCGTCCCGCCTTGCGCTCTGCGGCCATCAGGGCTTTGGCTTGTTCCACCAACCGGGGCCAGGTTTGCGGCGGCTCCCAGCCGCGGGCCTCTAGAAGATCGCGGCGGTAGAAAAGCATCCCACTGTCAATGTTGAAAGGGACTCCGTATATCCTGCCGTCAAAAGTGTTGGCGGCGATCCCGGCCGGGAAAAATTGGGCCTGCTCTTGCTTGGAAAAGCGCTGGTCCAAGGCCAGGGCCCAGCCGGCCGAGGCGAACTCCGGCGGCCATATCACGTCCATGAGAAACACGTCCACCTCGGCGGAGCGGTTTTTCAGCTTTTGGGTCAAAAGATCATGAAACGCCGTGGAGGAATGGGGGCCTATCTGGCGGCGCACCTGGATGCCGGGATGCTGGGCCTGGAAACGCCTGAGCACCTCTTGCCAAACCTCGGGCAGGTTGGGCTTCCAGGTCACAAAGGTGATGACGGTATCGCCGTCGGTCTTGCTCTCGGCGCTTTCCTTTTGGCGCTTCTCGCCGCAGCCCGCCAGCCAGCACAGCATTAAGAGCGCAGCCAAAGCTAGGCCGGCGCTTTTGAAAAGACGCTGGCGCGCTATACACTTTCGCATGAAGGCCAAAACCATCATGACCCCATTATACACACCGCTTACTTGGCTTGTGTCCAGGCAGGCAAGACTGCTATGATTCTGTCAGCCTTTCTCTTGCCTAAACCACGCTAACAAAGGCAGGTGTGTGATGTCCAAGCAGACGTCTCGCTCCGGGCGATCAGGCTATCGCTGGGTGGTGTTCGCATTGTTGGCGGCGGGGTACTTCCTGGTTTATTTTCATCGTCTGTGCCCGTCGGTGGTGGCTCTTGACCTCATGCGCGACTTCAAGGCCGGGGCGACGCTCATAGGCTGGCTGGGCTCGGCCTATTTCTATCCCTATGCCTTGATGCAACTTCCGGCCGGACTGCTATCCGATTCCTGGGGACCGCGGCGCACCATCACCGTGTTCTTCGTGCTGGCAGGGGCGGCCTCGGTGTTTTTCGGCTTGGCCTCCAGCGTGGGCTGGGCGATTTTCGACCGGGTGCTGGTGGGCATCGGCATATCCATGCTCTTCGTG
Organism: uncultured Desulfarculaceae bacterium; assembly: GCA_964507555.1. Classification (GTDB taxonomy): domain Bacteria; phylum Desulfobacterota; class Desulfarculia; order Desulfarculales; family Desulfarculaceae; genus Desulfocarbo. Next base: position 4,972 of record CAZDRW010000154.1, on the reverse strand, counting down.
CCCACCATGAAGGTACTCACCCGCTGGTTCCGGGTGGATGAATTCGCCCGCATGACCGGCATCCTCATGATGGTGGGCGGAGCCGGAGCGCTTTTCGCCACCACGCCTTTGGCTTTGCTTTCAGCCGCCCTGGGCTGGCGGGGCAGCTTTATTGTGATAGGCGCCATCACCGTGGCACTGGCTGTGGCGATATGGTTTTTGGTGCGCAACACCCCGCAGGAAATGGGCCTGGAAATTGAGGACCATCCGGCCCCCAAGGCAGAGACGGAAGCAGCCAAGCCCCCCGCCATCGGCCTTTGGCAGGGAGTGCGCATGGTGCTGGGCGCGGCCCGCTTCTGGCCGCTGGCCATCTGGTTCTTTTTCACCTTGGGCATCTTTTTCAGCTTCGGCGGGCTTTGGGGCGGCCCCTACTTGATGCACGTCCACGGCCTAAGCAAAGCCCAGGCGGGCAATGTGCTTTCCATGCTGGCTTGGGCGCTGATTATCGGCAGCCCCATCCTCAGCTGGCTCTCGGACAAGGTGCTTTATTCGCGCAAGAAGATCCTGGTGGGTACCGCGGTAATCTTGGTCGGCCTCACTGCCATCCTGGCCTTCTGGCCCCAGCTTCTCCCCGTGCCCATGATGTATGTCTGGTGCTTTCTCATGTCAATCTGCGCCAGCACGGTGGTGGTCATCGCGTTTACCAGCAGCAAGGAGCTATTCCCCGTGGAAATCGCCGGCACCGCAGTGGGGCTGGTCAACCTCTTCCCCTTCCTGGGCGGAGCCGTGATGCAGCCGGTGCTGGGCATGGTGCTGGAATCCCAGGGCCGCACCCCAACGGGCACCTTCTCTGCCGAGACCTATGGCAAGGCCTTTCTGATATACTTTTTCGCATCCTTGGTGGGGCTGGCGGCGGCGTTATTAAGCAAGGAAACCTATAAGCGCCCGGCGTCGTAGATCCCGGTATAATTAGCGGCCGGATTTGCACTGATACCTGGCTGCGTCATGGTATTTAATTGTGAAGGGCTGCCATGGGCAAAAAGGACAACTTACGCTACGCCCGCGAGGTGGTGAGCGGCGATCCTTTGGCCAAATTCCTTGGCATTCACGTTGAAGACGTGTCGCCGGACCGGGCGGTGCTAAGCCTGGTTCCGGGGGCCCACCATTTGAACGCGGGCGACCGGGTGCACGGCGGCACCATTTACGCGCTCATGGACTTGGCTGGGGCAGTGGCCTCTAACTCCGGTCCCAGCCGGTCATGGCTTATTGAGGGCAAGGTCAACTTCTTGGCTAGGGCGGCGCCGGGTGTTAAACTCTTGGCCCGGGCCGAGCCGGTGGACCAGAGACGGCGCCTGAGTCTCTGGGAGGTCAAGGTCGAATCGGGGGGCGAACGGGTGGCCGTTAACCAAATGATGGCCTATCACAAAAACCATTAGACACGCGAATAGCCCATGAGCCTGAACGACTTGATCCTCATTTTGCTGGCTATGGCGGGAATCGTAGGCGGCGTGGCCTTTCCGGGCCCGTCTTCATTTTTTTCGCCGTACGTCATCTATTTCATGATGACCATCCTTTTTCTGGCCTTCCTCACCATCGACTTCGCAGCCCTTATCCGCATCAGAGGCACGGACCTGGGCAAGACCGCCGTGTGGGTGGTTATGAAGCTTGTGGCGCTGCCGCTTATGGTTTGGCTGCTTTGCCTCTGGCTGGCGCCCTCCCTGGCGCTGCCCGCTCTTCTGTTGACAGGCGTATCCACCGGCGTCACCGCGCCCTTTTTCTCCAACCTTCTTGGCGCCGACACCACCCGGGTATTGCAGCTTACCGTCATCACCTCGCTCCTGGTTCCCATCACCTTGCCCGCCCTGGTCCAGATGCTGGCGGGCACCGAGTTGCACATCCCCTATTGGCATATGGTGCGGATGCTCCTGCAGGTCATCTTCATGCCCTTGGCCGCGGCGCTGGTGGTCAAGTTATGCCTGCCCCGCCTCCTGGGTCTCTTGAACCGTGTCCGCTACTGGGTCAGCGTCGCCTTCTTTTTCGTCATCAACCTGGGCGTTTTCTCCACTTATGCCGAATTCATCCTGGCCCATCACTCCCAGGTGGCCTTCACGGCGCTGGCCGCTTTCCTGCTGGCCGGTTTTTACATTGTTGGGGGGCTGGCGCTGGGACTCATATCGGGACGCCGCTTAAACGGACTCACCGGCGCGGTGGGCATGACGTATATCAATAACGTGCTTATCGTGGTTTTTGCTGCCCGCTTTTTCGGCCCAGAGGCGCCGCTCTTGGCAGCGGCTTACTTGTTGCCTTACTTCTTTATGATCATCCCGCTTCGCTGGGCCAAAAACCGCTGGGGATGGTAGTATTTCAAAATGTTCTGGCTGCTGTTTTTCTATCTTCTGATTTACGGCACGGTGCACGCGGAGCTTTACCTGCGCCTGCGTCCCCTTTTGCCCAAGCAGCGGGGCCTGCGCCTTGGCCTGGTTTTCTTCTTCCTGCTAATGGTCCTTTTGCCTATCCTGGCCAGGGTGTTCGAGCGCTTTGGCTGGATCGGCCTGGCTTGCGCCTCAGCCTGGATCGCCTACTTGTGGATGGCCTTCGCTCTTTTATCGTGGGTTTTTTCGCTCATTCTCTGGGCCGCTGAATGGCTGCTGCGCGGCGGCTTACGCCTGGCCGGATCAAAATTCAGCCCTGGCGCCAAAGCCTTCCTCATCCTGGCCGCTTTCCCCTTGGCGCTCACGGTGGAGGGCCTCGCTCTGGTGGAGGCCAGGAATCCGGTGATTGAGCAGGTGATTATCGGCACGTCCAAGCTGCCAACCGGACGCGACCGGCTGCGCCTGGTGCAAATATCCGATCTGCACCTGGGCTGCATGATGGATCGGGCAAGAGTGGCCCGGATTATTGATATGGTGGAGAGCCAGCACCCGGATATTTTGTTGGCAACCGGCGATATTGTGGACGGCTATATACCTCACCGCGACCATACCGCCGAAAAGCTGGCAAAAATAAAAGCCCCCTTGGGCAAGTTCGCAGTCATAGGCAATCACGAACACTACGCGGGCCTCACCGAATCGCTGGATTTTATCAAGCGGGCGGGCTTCACCACCTTGCGCCAAAAGTCCGCCGCCCCGGCCGGAGTAGTGAACTTGGTGGGGGTTGACGATCCTGGGCGCGTGGGCGCTGGAAAAGCCGGGCCCGATGAACTGCCCGCCCTGCAGAGCACCGTGCCCGGGCTATATACCATCCTCCTCAAGCACCGGCCTTGGGTGGACCCGCGGGCGGCAAAATTATTCGATTTGCAGCTTTCCGGGCACACCCATGGCGGCCAGGTCTGGCCTTTCCGATACCTAACCGCCCTGGCCTATCCTTATTTGGCCGGGCTCTATTCCTTGCCGCAAGGCAGTTGGCTTTATGTGAACCGGGGAACCGGCACCTGGGGTCCGCCGATCAGGCTGCTGGCCCCGCCGGAAGTTACCGTGGTCGACTTGGTGCGCGACACCGCTGCCCAGCCGAGCGCGAAACAGCCCAAGAGTCCTCAACCGGGGAGAAGCGATTATGAAGGCAAAAGTCAAGGCAACTGAACAGCTCATGGGCCGGGTGCCGCAAGGTGAAGACCTGCTGGGTTACCTGAACCAACTGTGCCTTACTGAAGGTATAGAGGCGGGCCAGGTCAGCGCCATCGGAGCGGTGGCCAAGGCCAAGATCGGCTTTTACGACCAAGGCAAGCAGGAATACGGCTTCCTCGATTTCAACGAGCCCATGGAAATCGTTTCCCTGCTGGGTAATGTTTCCCTCAAAGACGGCAAGCCTTTCGTGCACGCGCATATTACCCTGGGCGATCACGAGGGGCGTCTCTTCGGCGGTCATCTGGCCGAGGGAGCCCCGGTATTCGCTTGCGAGTTCATCCTCACCAAATTCAGTTCGGATCAGGCCTTTGTCCGCGGCTTGGACCAAGGCACCGGCTTGCCGCTTTGGCAAAACCTGCCTTAACCGTGCGGGGACGCCTGACAACCGCGCAGGCTCATGAGCGTACACGCCCTTGAAATAATAGGCTTGGCCGTGGCCCTGGGCTGCGACGCCTTTGCCGTGGGGCTGGCGGTTGGCACCAAGTGCCACCAGCCGCGCCAGGTGTTCCGCCTGTCTTTTCATTTCGGGTTCTTCCAGTTCGCCATGCCTTTGGCCGGTTGGGCCTTGGGCCGGGCGGTGGTGGAATTCACCCGAGAGTGGGCTCCCTGGCTGGCCTTCGTTGTGCTCCTCTTCTTGGGTCTCAAAATGATCCGTGAAAGCCTGCAAGGCGATGAAGAAGCCGACGCCTGCGCCGATCCCACCAAGGGCATGAGTCTGGTGGCGCTATCGGTGGCCACCAGCATCGACGCTCTCGGCGTGGGCTTCAGCCTGGGAATTATGAACGGGGATATCTTGTGGGCTGCGATTGTGATTGGTTTGGTTGCAGGCGTTATGACCCTGGGGGCGATGAAGTTGGGCAAAAGGCTTTCGGCGCGCTTTGGCAAACGCATCGGAGTCCTGGGCGGGATAATCCTTATAATTATCGCCTTCAAATTGCTGTTGGGCTAGGCAAGATACTTAAGGCGCGCCAGCAGGTCGGCTGCGTCGGGCAGCACCAAGGCGGCCCCCGCCGCGCGCAGATCATCCTCACTCATTCTCCCGGAAGCCACTCCCACCGCCAGGCATCCGGCGGCAAGCGCGGCGGCGATATCCAAGGGATGGTCGCCCACCACTGCGGCCGACACCGGAGGCGTCTCCAGGGCAAGACAGGCGTCCAGAATGTGGCCGGGATGGGGCTTGGGCTTGACCACGGCTTCCCGGGGCAAAAATACCAACCCGCCGCCATCCACCTCGGGAAACACCTTGCGTATCGCCGGGCCGCAGTTTCTGCTAATGACGGCCAGGCTATAGTCTTGCTCCCGGGCTTGGGCCAGTAAGGTTCTGGTGAAAGGGAAAAGCCGGCCGCGCGCTGCCGCATCCATTTCGGCCT
>CAZDRW010000153.1:0-7483 GCA_964507555.1 uncultured Desulfarculaceae bacterium | reverse complement strand
GTTCAGATTTTTTGTTTGTCGATCCATTTTTGAAAGTCCGCCACCAGGGCCCAGAACTCCGCCACCACCTGCTTGCCTTCAGCGGTCAGCCAGGCGCCTCCGCCGCCCTTGCCGCCGGCCTGCTTGGCCACCAAGGGCTCCTCGGACAGGGAATTCATGCTTTGCACCAGTTGCCAGGCATGGCTGAAGCTCATGCCCATGGACTTGGCTGCCGCCGACACCGAGCCGGTGTCGGCGATGCGTTGCAAAAGCACCACCCGGCCCCAGGAAACAAAGGTCTGCCCATTTTTCTCGATCCACAGGCGGCCCTTGATCTGCATCTGGCCTTGAGCCGGCCCGGCGGCCATGGCGTTATTTTCCAGGGTCTGTTTACTCTTCGGCATATCGCATCCCCATGGCGTTTATGACGAACTCCATCATAGCACAGGCTGACCCCAGGTTATGCTTGGCGGCTTTGGCGCCGCCCCAAGCAATCTGTGCCATACCCGCCGGGTCTGGACCAGGCAAAACCCGGATTAAAAACATAGCCCCTTGCTTAAATCGAGCCGCTGGGTTAATTCATATTAATAACACCCGTTACCCAAACAGCCAGGAGGCCCCTTGCCCCCCAAGCGGCAGCATACCAGAAACCAAATAGAGGAAGCCGCTTTTGCCATAGCCAGAGAGCAAGGCTTGCAGCAGCTATCCGCCCGCAGCGTGGCCCAAAGGCTGGGCTCCTCCACCTCGCCCATCTATTCCACCTTCCAAAACATGCAGGAGTTAGAGGACCTGGTCTGCGAGCGTTCAGTGGAGGTGATTCTTGAGTATCAGACCAAGACCCGCACTGGATCGCCTCTTTTGTATTTATGCCTGGGCTACGTGCTGTTCGCAGTGGAAGAGAAACAGCTGTTCAGGGATATGTTTTTAAATAAGCAGGAACTATCCCAGCACAGCCTGGAGATGAAAACCTACGCCTATGGCCAACTCATGGAAAAGATGGTGTCCAAGGAGCCGTCCCTGGCTGGCCTCGACGACCCCGACAAGTTGGAACTCTTGGAAATACTCTGGACCTACACCCATGGCCTGGCGGCTCAGATCAATATCGGGGCTGTGGTATTGCCGGATGAGCAGACCATCACCGCCAGGCTGCGCAGGCTAATCGGTCCGCTGATCAATTCCTACAAAGCCTAAGCATCTCGAGCAAAATATCCCGGACAAAAAAGGGTTGACAGCAAGGACCTTTTGGGTAACATACGTTATAGAACATATGTTACCCAAAAGGAGGCCGTTATGTCCCTTATTGCCAGCCCTGAAGACATCAAAGCCACCCGCTATTGCGATTTCCATCATCCGGCCATTCAAGCCAGGGCCGAAAAACTGGCTAAAGATTCAGACGACCCTTACCAGGTTGCCCGAAACACCTTTGGGTGGGTGCGGGACCATATTCCTTTCGGGTTCGACTTCATCAAGGTCAAGGCTTCGGACACCTTGCTGAAAGGTTATGGCGCCTGCTTCAACAAGTCCCTCTTAATGGTTGCCCTGCTTAGGGCCAACCGGATCCCGGCCCGTTTCTGCTCGGTGCCGGTGAGCCGTTGGTTCATGAAACCCTACATCGGGCTGCAATGCCTGCTCATCAACGACCCCTTTCACCACTGCCTGGTGCAGGTGCAAATGGACGGCCAGTGGAGTTTTGCCGAGCCGACTTTGGACCAAGCGACCTATGACGCTCTCTTCCGGCCCTTGCATGTGAAATGGGGCATCGATTGGAGCAAGGAGCGCCAGGACCGCCTTTACTTGGATCACCTCAAGGGGGAGGTTGAGATCCATCATGACATTGATCAGATCATTGACCGCAACGTTGGCAACTCCCTGCTGCCAGCCCCCATTGTCAGGTTCTTCAGTAACAGCGTGAATCAAAAGGCTTGGGCCAGGATCGGGATCAATCCCTTGGCCGCCTAACGGCTTTTACAGACTAGCCCTTCTGCATCACGCAACTTTCTGCATATAGTCGTGAAGCAGTAGATCGATGCAGGGGCGCTTCTTAATATAAACAGAGGAGATAGCGCTAAAAATAAATACTAGTTGACACCGCGAAATTAAGGGGTATGTTTAAGGTCGACCCGGCCACATCGCTTTTAACTGCCGCTAATCTTTCCTGGCATATAACCAGGCCATTTCAGCAAAGTTTGGGCCTTTTGGTTAAGTCCTTTCGCCGATGTTGGCGGAAGCGGGTTGTACAATTTTCTCTTGTTAGGAGTTTTTAGATGGGAAAGAATCTTTACGTGGGCAATTTGTCCTTTGACACTTCCGAAGAGGGCCTGCGTGGTCAGTTCGAGCAGTACGGTACCGTGACCTCGGCCAAGATCATCACAGACCGCGAAACCGGTCGCTCCCGTGGCTTCGGCTTCGTGGAGATGGACACAGCGGGTGGCGAAGCCGCCATCCAGGCCTTGAACGGCAAAAACATTGACGGTCGGGATCTGAAGGTCAACGAGGCCAAGCCCCGCGAATCCCGCGATAACAACCGCTGGTAAGTAGCCGTGCCTTAAACGGCATTACATAGTTTTGACCAGATGCCCCGCCCCGCTGAAAAGCGAGGCGGGGTTTCTTGCTTGGGGGCAGGGTTTATTGCCAGAATCCCTGAGATCCGTGTGGTGAGTGAAATTATACGGGCTAGCCTTGGGCTACCCCTTGCAATCATTTTGGCGGAAGTGCCTGGGAATCGAACCCACCTTCCGCCTTACTCAGACGGCACCCCGGATTTTTAGTGCAGCGCACAAGGCGCACCCCGCCTACTTTAAAGCATTTCGCCGCACAGTTTTGGGCCATTTTACAGCAAATTGCATCTCACGGCATACCTATTCACGTCCGAATTAACGTCTCGCTTGGGCAAGGCTTTTTTAAACGCCATCAGCTTGATCAGCGTGAACTTGCTCGTACATCTGTTTAAACCTCTCTCAAATCTTTGGATATCATCATCATCGAGCTGTTTTCCGCACAGGCTGACCGGGGATACACGATTGACTGGGGAAAAGAATCGGGGCTACTATGCTCAAAATGAAGGCAATCGCGATTCCCGCTGGAATTTCAGCGAGAAATCGCTTTGCAAGACAGAGTATTAAGCCTTTGGGTGCGGCCCAAGTGAGTGATGGAGTTCACCGGAAGCATCAACAGGCTCAAAATGAGGTGGAACCTTGTGACTACCGCATAATCTAGATTTCATACTATTCGCGGCTCTTGGTTAAGAAAAATGACTATTACAGCATCGCGCATTTTATTCGACCCGCAGGATCACGAGCTGTTGGGAATCGTGAACGGGGTGTTGCGCCGCGAACAGGGTCGCCGCAAATACAAGGGTCTGCTGCAACCCTATCTCCATCCCAACGGCATCAAGGAGTTGGCCGCGTCCAAGGACCTCAGGGTGGCCTATGCGGTCATTCACCTGCTGGACTCCTTGTCAGCCGGGCGGGCCGAGGATCGGCTGGGAGCTTTACGCGCAGTGAGGGACGAAGTGCTGCACTGCGCGCAAAGCCCCCTGCGTATCAACACCGGAAGGGTGTTGGTGCAAATAATGAAGGAACTGGTGCGGACTCCAGAAGGCCGCAAGCAGTTGAAACTGGCCCATGACTTCCGCATGGTTTCCTCCGGCAAGCCGGTTTTGGTGCGCCGCCTACTCCAGCGTTATCATTTGCTGGAAATGCCCGAGGACTGGAGCCAGGAGGCCTTCGACGACCATGTGCACGACGCCAACACCAAGGGACGAAAGTTTCCAACCCATCTGATCCTGGACGCCTGGATAAAGGGCATACGTTCGCTTACCGTCATCCACTACAATCATGTCCGGGCGGAGGCCGTGTCCGAACTCCTGGAGGCAGCCGACATCATGGGCATCAAGGTCCGCGTCGGCGTGGAGTATTCCTGCCTTTGGCTCGATCGTTTGGTCAGCCTCATCTGGTCGCCCAGGGGATTCTCCGGCGCCCAGGACTTCCTGGCCTTTCTCGAACTTCCCCAAGTGTGCGAGTTAATGGAGCAGGGCCGCGAGGTGTCCGAGTTTCAGAGAGCCAGGGTGCTGGAAGCCCTGGAGCGCTTCAACCAGCGCGGCAGGTCGAACATTCAACAAGATATGGGTCTTGAGTTGAGGCCGCTGGACAAGGATGAGTTCCTGGTCTTCGTGGGCACCGGTCAGGCCTCCATGCTGCATCTGGCTCAATATCTCCATGGCCGATTGACGGAGAATATGAGGCAGGAGGCGGAAAGACTGCGGCGGACTTTGGCGGAAGCCCCGGAAACGGAAAGCCAGACCATGGCGGCCCGCTTGGCCGAGATGGAAAGGCCTCTACCCAAGGAAGTCGCCGCCCGCTACCTTACGGACTCTGAAGGCAGGGCTTTCTCCGTGCTCGATCCCGGCGCTCCTGATTTGCCGGCGATGGTACGCCAGAGCCCCTACGACTTGTTGCAAAAGCTTTCCGAGCTGCGCGCGGGCGCCAGGGTAACCCTGAATCTCACCGGCTTGCAGGTGGAGGAAATCCTGGAACTGGTTAACGAGTGCCGGGGGGGCATAACCCATCTGGAAATTTTCAACCTCAAGGACTATGCGCAAGACAAAACCGACCATTTGGCCCGTATCTGCCGCATGCAGCAGGTGCTGAACTCCGGCAACCCCATAGTGCTTAAGCAGTTCATCCGGGAAATCATGGGCCAGGCCGAAAACCCCGAAGGAACTGAAAGCCGGCGACGCTCAGAGTCGCTGTCACAGGTGTTGCACAACATCGAGGATTTGAGCGCCTATTACGCACGGGTTCCCCTGAAAAGCAGGTTGGGCAGCGATTCCACCGGCCGGTCCAGCTATTCTCCGGCCATGGGCCTGGCGGTGCTGGACACCCTGCCACCCAGGGCGCAGCGCCGGCTGCGCCGCAGGCAGGATCAATCCCGGCCGCGCCTGCCCATCCACGCCACGGTTCACCAGCAAACAACTTACCGTGAAAAGCACGCCGACCGGCCCTGGCGCGAAGCATTGCTGCACTGGGTGCGCAAGGTGCCGGTTCTGAAGGCGCTGGGCCTGGAGCGCTCCCGGGGCTGGCTGGTCGAGGGATACCGGTGCGTGGATGCCGACAGGGGCAACCTGGTGTCCCTGGGCGGCTGGTTCCAGGCCAAAGGTATGGGCGCGAGAGAGCCGGCGCAGCCCAAGGAAAGAGGAGACCTTTCCTGGACCTACCTCAACACCGGCATCAAGAACAGCCTTAAGGTGCTCATAGGCTTCATCCCCGCCGCACTGACCTTCGGCCTGCACCACGATTGGTGGGTACTGGCCTGGCTGGGAGCTCCCATCTGGTTCGCCATCACCGGCCTGCGCAACATAGTGCAATCGGTACTGGGTGGAGGCGGCATCAGGCGCTCGTCGGTGCTGCGCTGGAGAAATTATGTGAGCTGGGAGCGTTTGGCCGACAGCCTGATGTTCACCGGCTTTTCAGTCCCCCTCTTGGATTATTTGGTAAGAAGCTTGCTTATGGACAAAGGCCTGGGCATAAACACCCATACCAATCCGCTGGCCCTCTATACGGTCATGTCCCTGGTTAACGGCGTGTACATATCCGGCCACAACCTCTTTCGGGGGCTTCCCCGTTCGGCGGTGGTCGGCAACTTTTTCCGCAGCGTCCTAGCCATCCCCTTGGCCCTGGCCCTCAACTGGGGGCTGGGCGGGTTACTCGCTTTTTATGGCTTGCTACAGGTGGACGACATGTTGCAGCGCTGGGCGGCGGTAATCACCAAGGGGGCCTCGGACACGGTGGCCGGGTTTATCGAGGGCCTGGCCGACCGCATGCGCAACATCGGCCTGCGTTTGTGGGATTACCAAGGCAAGCTGGCCCAGGTTTTTGAAATATACGCCCGCCTGGAAGTGCGCTTCCCGGAGATCGATGTGCAGGAAATGCTGGCCGAGCCCAAGCAGTTGCTGCACCACTCCTCCGATTCCGTCCGCGAATTAGGCGACATCATGATCATCAACGCCTTGGACCTTATGTATTTCTGGATGTACCAACCCCGGGCGCACACGGCTTTCCTGGCGCTTTTGGGCGGGCTGAGCCAGGAGGAACGACGGATCATACTGCAGAGCCAGCAGGTACTCAGCCGGCAACGGGAGGTGAGCCAGCTTTTCCTGGACGGCCTGGTGAGCAAACGTTTTTCCCGGGCCCTGGCCTTTTTCCTTGACCGCTGGCCCCACTACCTGGCCGTCTGCCGGAAAATTATCGTTTGAATTTGGAATCTCGGTTGGCGTCGCGCCGCTCGGTTGGTTTTTTGCCTGCTTTGACATACCCGAAACATAGTCCAACGTGGTGTTCGCCTGCGGGAATAGTTTTCGCGGTGGCCCCGTATCAACGAAAAGGCAAAGGGCAACCGGCAGCGCTTCTGCGCAGAGTAGAGTCTTCACATGCTTAACCATTATCGCTTAAACCAATACCGACTCAGCGAAATGGGCGGGAGCGATGTGCAGTGGGAAGCCCACTCCAGTTTCATGGCATCCATACAGGGACGGGGACGGGTGATCGGCGATGTACTATTCATAGGCCCATCAGTGCAGGAGAAACCGGGCACCTTTATTGGAGATTTTCTTGATAAGTTGAACCAACTGCCCCAATGGTCGCGAACCGAATTCTATTGCGAAAGGGCTCATCTCTACCGTTGCGATGAGGGCCGGCGGTTGATGTGGGATGAAATAGCTGCAGTGTCGCCGGTTGCAGCCAACAATGGAAGGACGCGGCCCAAGGGGGCAGAGGTGACTGCGTCCGAAAAACCCGGCGATCTAATTCAACCAACCAGCTTCAGCCTATGGCGCCATGAAATCACCCGCAATCCAGACGGTGCCTTGCAATGGAAAGGCCGCTTGGGGTCACGCAGCATCCAGGAGGGTAAAGCTTTTATCCTTAATGACATCCTGTTTCTTGAGCAGGGCAAGCAGAAGCCCTGCATAGGGCATCGTGAGGAGTTCGCGAAGCACCTTCGGGAACTACCTTCTTGGCAAGAGACCACATACTTTGCCACCCAGGCGATTGTCCGTAGATGCCCAGTGCCGCAAGATAGCAGTGCAGTGCCAAAAACCCCACGACCTGAAGCACGGGCCGCTGTTTTGGGTCTCGGACTGTTTAAGGCCATAAGGATTATCGGCAAAGGACTGCTTGCTGCTCTGACTTGGGCCTGGAAACGGTTATGGCAAAAGCTCGGCTCCGATCATTCCACGCGGCTTCCATGACTCGGGCCTCTAACCTGCTCAGGCAAGCACAGAACCTCTTAATAACCATGATTGTGAGGCCAATTCGATAGTAAGTTTATAACTGCATGCCTATTCACGTCCAAACAGCATCACAGGTGGTTCTCCACACCAACGCCATAAAGAAAAAGGGCCAGGCCATATGGCCTAACCCCTTGCAATCATTTTGGCGGAAGTGCATGGGAATCGAACCCACCTACCGCCTTACTCAGACGGTACACCGGATTTGAAGTCCGGGAG
>CAZDRW010000152.1:2688-7524 GCA_964507555.1 uncultured Desulfarculaceae bacterium | reverse complement strand
GCCTTGATCTTGCTCCAATGCACATTGATGCCAAGGGAACGCGCCACGTCCTCGTTGTCCTTGATGGCCCTGAGTTGGAAGCCCAGGCGCGAATGCCTAAAGCCGTTGATGAACAACAACCCGGCCAGGAACATGACCAGGAGGATGTAGAAATAATAGTAGTCCTCCCGGAACTGCAGATAGAGGAAGTCCGGCATGTTGCCCCTTAAGGGCAGCTCCAGGCCCTTAGCGCCGCCCACGAAGTCCCACACCTCGAACAGGTCCTTGAGGACCAGGCTGGTGGCGATGGTGGCGATGGCGAAGTAATGCCCCTTCAGCTTGAATAGGGGATAGCCGATGATAAACGACCATCCCACGGCCAGTCCCATGCCGAGGGGCATGGATACCCAAAAGGGCACGTCCCAGCGCACCATCATCACCGCCGTGGTGTAGGCGCCGATGCCCACGTACTGGGCCTTGCCCAAATCCACCTGGCCCGCATAGCCGCCGATGGTGTTCCAGCCCATGCCATAGAGGCTGAACATGAGGAACTGGATCATGGTGGTCATGGCGAAACTAGAATGGGGCAATGCGGGAAACACCAGCAAAAAGGCCAGCGCCGCCCCGGCTACGCCCATATCCAGGCGGGGGAAGTCGGAAAAATCAAAGGCGTTCTTTATTGCTTCCATCCAAACAATCCCTGGGGCCTGAACACCATGATCAGGAAATATATTAAATAGACAAAGGTGTACTTGAAGCTATGAATAGTAAACCCGCTGCCGGCGTTGGAGCCGGCCAAGCGCAGCATGGCGTCCCACACCGGCGGGGCCTGCACGATCATGCCGATCAGCACGCCGGCCACCAGCGCGCCCTTAATGCTGCCGAAGCCGCCCAGGGCCACGGTGGCAAACGCGATCATGGTGAACAAGAGACCCACGTTGGGGTCCACCGGCCAGAAGTTAACCAAAAGCCCGCCAGCCACCGCTACCGAAGCGCCGCCCAGGGCCCAGGCCAGGGCATTGACCCGCTCGGTGGAGATGCCCATGTACATGGCCGCCTCCTTGTCCAGGCTGGTGGCGGTGAGCGCCTTGCCGGTCTTGGTGCGGTCGATAAGCCACCAGGCGCCCCAAAAGGCCAAGAGGCTAAGGGCCCCGGCCGCCAGCTTGGTGGCCCCCAGCACGATGCCCGGGCCCACCACGAAGCTTTTACCCACCAAGATGCCCTTATGCACGATCATGGGCTCGGAACCCATGATCATCAGCGCCAAATTGCGCAAAAAGAGCATGAGCCCGAAGGTGCCGAAAAGCTGGGCGATAACCGGGCCGCGCAGGAGATAGCGGATCAGCCCGAAATAGCACAGCACGCCCAGCGCCGCCCCCACCAGGCCGGATATGGGCAAGGTGAGCACCGGGTCCACTCCCAAAAGCGGCGCGGTTAAAAGGGTGGAATACATGCCGATCATGAGAAACTCGCCGTGGGCGAAGTTGACCACGTCCATCACCCCGAAGATGATGGTGAGTCCCAAGGCCACCAGGGCGAAAACCAGGCCCATTAACAGCCCGGCCACCACGGCTTTTAAAATTGCTAAAAGTAAAGCTTCCATTGACTCGTCCCCGGCGCGCTCCGCGCCAAAAGACCATGGCATCAGCGCCTCTCCGCCAGGCCAGCCCGGCGGAGAGGCATTCAGGCAATCAGCCGTTTAGAATCCCTTGAGGGGATAAATCATATTGGCCGTAGCGAGATTGAAGGGATATACAATCTCCAGGCCGATCTTGCCATCTTTTTGCATCTGGTATTGGCCGATGAGGCCCATGCCCAGCACGTTCTGGCCGGTTTCGCCGCCCACGCTCTCGAACTTCACGCCGGCCCAGGGCACCACCAGTTGATCGCCGGGGATCTTGATCGCGTTGCAGGCCTTCTGGATGGCCTTGGGAGCGGCGCTGCCGGCCTTCTCCAAGACGTATACCCAGGTCTGCAGGCCGGTGAAGGCGCGCGCGCTGGCGCCGTCCAGATCCACGCCGTTCTTCTTCTTGAACAGCTCGTTAACCTGGCCGGAGACCTTCTTCACCCGGGCCACGCTGGGCAGGAACACGCTGCGGGTAAGGATGCCCTCAATGTCTTTGCCCATCTCGCGGAACTCGGGCTTGTCAAAGCCGGCGTCCTGGCCCCAGATCAGCTTGGGCTTGGCCTTCATGGACTTCAAGGTCTTGACCATGAGGATGGCGTCGGAGGCGTAGGAGGCGAAAAGCATGGCCCCGGGCTTGGGCGCGATCATGCCCTGAACCTCGGAGCTCAAGTCCGGGCTCTTGGCTGCATAAAGAAGATTCACCGCCAGATCGAACTTGTACTGACCGGCGAAGTTTTTGATCTCCTCGCTCACGTGGCTGCCCCACTCGGTCTTCTCGCAGGCTGCGGCCAGCTTGTTCAGCTCGGCGCGGGGCACTGCCTTCACGCCCTTGACCTTGCCTTCGGTCAGGCCCTTCAGAAGCTCGAACAGGTCCTTGGTGAACCACTTGTCATGCGGAGTGGTGCGCCAGAACCACTTGAAGCCGCGGGTGGTGAGAGCCGGGCTGGTGGATGAGCCGTTGATCATGGGCACGCCATAGCGCTCGCACACCGCGGACACGGTCTTGGTCACCGAGCTGTGATAGCAGCCTAAAATGCCCACCACCTTGTCGTCCTGGATGAGCTTCTTGGCCAGGTCCGCGCCCATCTGGGGGTTGCCCTGGTGATCTTTAACGATCAGCACGATCTTGGCCCCGCCCATGGATTTGATGCCGGCGTTCTTGGCCATATCCATGTCGATGCCGGCCATCTTTTGGTTGGCGATCTCGGCCGCCAGTTCGGCCCCGGCCCTGAGCACCCGGCCCGCCGCAGCAGCGCCGCCGGTCAGGGGATACAGCACGCCGATCTTGATCTCTTTACTGGCGGCAAAACCGGCCGCCGGCAATATCAGCGCCGCCGCCAGCAGCGCCACTACAACAAACATGCTCTTGCGCATAAATCTACCTCCCTAAGTAAACGGATTATGGCTTTCCTAATTGGTGATGGTCAGCGGTCTGCCCGCAACCATGTAGGCTCCTCTTGCACCGGCCCCAAATCGTCCAATTCCTCGGAGCGCAGGTCGCTAATGAACATGTGCCCCGGCGCATGGGTTATGGCAAACGGCGGCTTGGCTTCCATGAGCGCCGCCTGGGGCGTGACTCCGCAGGCCCAGAACACCGGCACCTCGCCGGGGCGCAATTCCACCGCATCGCCGAACTCGGGACTCGCTAGGTCTTTTATGCCTATCAGGCTATGGTCGCCATGATGCACCGGCTCCCCGTGGGCCCCGCCATAGCGGCCGGAAACCTCGAACGCCTTTTTTACCAAATCTTCCGGCATGGGCCGCATGGAAACCACCAAGGGCCCTGCCAAACGTCCGGCCCTGGCATTGGGCAGGGTGGTGTAGTACATGGGTACATTGCTGCCCACCTCCAGATGGCGCACCGGCAGCCCGGCCTTTTGCAGGGCCAGATCAAAAGAAAAGCTGCACCCCAAAAAAAAGCTGACCAAGTCCGGTCGCCATACGTCTTTTATATCAAAGGGCTCCCCCGCCAGCTCACCTTCCCGCCAAACCCGGTAACGCGGGATATCGCTGCGCACGTCGGCGCGGTCGGCGATGCGGCTGGTATGAGGCGCGCCCGGAGCCAGCACTTCCAGCAAGGGGCAGGGCTTGCGATTAACCTGGCAAAACTGAAAAAAATCTCCGGCCCAATCCAGGGGAAGAATCACCAAATTGGCCTGGGCGTAACCCGGGCAGAGCGTGGCGGTGTTGCCGTTGATTTCACCCGCGGCAATGCGGGCGCGGACGCTGGCTGGGTTTTGCTGCTCGTGGTTGTGATCCAAGATGGACAGATCCTCCGGGCATGATCATAAAACAGCATCCCCCTCCGGGCACTTTTCGCGCCCCTTGCAGGCGAGGGGTTTGACTTATCACGTTTACATGTTATAGGCAAATTATAGATAATGAATTGCAAGAATACCAAGCGCTAATTAAGTATTTGAAGAAACATGACATATAATGTCACGGCCTCCGGCGGCGGCTGGCTACGGTTTTCACGGGGAGAGCGGCATGCGTATTGACCTGAATTGCGACATGGGCGAGAGCTTCGGCCGCTACAGCTTGGGGCAGGACGGAGAAGCAATCGCCTTTATTACCAGCGCCAACGTGGCCTGCGGTTTCCACGCCTCCGATCCCCAAGTGATGGACCGCACCCTGGCCCTGGCCAAGGAGCACGGCGTGGCCGTAGGCGCCCACCCCGGCTACCTGGACCTGCGCGGCTTCGGACGGCGCAACCTGGATTGCGACCCCGAGGAAGTGCGCACTGATATCATCTACCAAGCCGGCGCCCTGGCCGCCCTGGCCCGCAGTCGGGGGCTAAGCCTGCAGCACCTCAAGCCCCACGGCGCGCTCTACAACACCGCGAGCGGCCATGAAGAGGTGGCCCGGGCCGTGTGCGCCGCGCTGGCGGCCTACGATCCCGATCTGGTTCTGGTGGCCTTGGCCGGACCCGGCGGCCAGGTGATACGCGGCGTGGCCGAGGAATACGGGCTCAAGGTGGCGGCCGAAGCGTTCGCCGACCGGGCCTACACCCCTGAAGGCCGGCTGGTTCCCCGCAACCAGCCCGGCGCGGTGATCCACGACCCCGAGGTGGTGGCGGCCCGCTGCCTGCGCATGGCGACTGAAGGCGTGGTGGAGGCGGTGGACCACAGCCTGGTGCCCTTGAAGCCGCACACCCTCTGCGTACACGGCGACACTCCCACGGCGGTGGAGCTGGTAAAGCGCATTGCCTCCACCCTCAAAAGCGCCGGCGT
>CAZDRW010000152.1:0-2678 GCA_964507555.1 uncultured Desulfarculaceae bacterium | reverse complement strand
CCCCTGGGCCAACTGGTTTAATGCCGCACGATTACACCCCCCGTTTCGCCAACCAAGGCGACGCCGCATTGTTGGTCTACCTGGGCCAAGGCATAAACCCGCTGGTGAACCGGCGGGTCAGGGCCTTGGCGGAGGCCTTGGCCGACAAGCCCTTGGCCGGGGTTCGTGAAGTCTTGGCCGGCTACCATTGCCTGCAGGTGCAGTTCGACCCGGCTCAGGTCGAACCTGCCGGAATTCAAGCCTGGGCCGGCGAAACCCTGGCCGCCCTGCCCGAGGTCGGGGACGATAATCCCCGGGTGGTTGAGGTGCCGGTGGTCTATGGTGGAGAACACGGCCCTGATCTGGAATATGTGGCCCGCCACACCGGCCTTAAGCCCCAGGAGGTCATAGAGCGCCACAGCGGCCGCGACTACCTGTGCTATGTGGTGGGCTTCACCCCGGCCTTTCCTTTTTTGGGCGGCATGGACCCGGCCTTGGCCTGCCCCCGGTTGGAAGCGCCCCGCTTCGACCTGCCGCCGGGCGCGGTGGCTATCGGCGGCGCCCAAACCGGACTCTATCCCATGGGCGGTCCCGGAGGCTGGCGCGTCATCGGCCGCACGCCGCTTTTGGTTTACGACCCCCGGCGCGATCCGCCCGGGCTCATCAGGGCCGGGGATCAGGTGCGCTTCCTGCCCGTGCGCGCCGCTGATTTCCCCGAGGTGCCCAGCGCGGTCGGAAGCGCAGCCTCACCAGGCCGCGAGGTCCTGGAAGTGTTGAAGCCAGGCGCCTTCACCACGGTGCAGGATGGCGGACGCTGGGGATACCAATCCCAGGGGGTGCCGCTCTCCGGGGCCTTGGATCAAACCGCCTTGGCCGCGGCCAACATCCTGGTGGGCAATCCCCCGCAGGCCGCCGCTTTGGAACTGACCCTGTTGGGGCCCAAGCTGAAGGCCCTGGCGCCCTTAAGGGTGGCCCTGGCCGGCGCCGACCTTGGGCTACTGCTGAACGGAAAGCCCGCTCCTCTGGACCGGGCCATTCAAATGGAGCCCGGGCAGGTCCTGGAGTTCACAGGCCCCAGGGGCGGCGCCCGCGCCGTATTGGCGGTGGAGGGCGGGGTGTGGAGCCCGCTGATGATGGGCTCCCGCTCGGTCTACCCGCTGGGCCGCCTGGGCGGGGCCCTGGTGAAAGGCCAGCGCATCGCGGCCGGCCCGCCCACCGGCATAGCCTGCCCCGCCGGGTTGCCCCCCGGGCTCATGGCCCCGGCACCGGACAAGGCCGAGATCAGGGTGCTGGCCGGGCCCAACCTGGACTACTTCACCAAACGCGGACTGGAGACCTTTTTCTCCAGCGAATATCAACTAACCCAAGACTCGGACCGTCGCGGCATGCGCCTGGCCGGTCCCGGAGTGGAGTTTGATCCGGAGATGCCTGATTCCATCATTAGCGAGCCCAACACGCCGGGCGTGGTTCAGATGCCCTCGGGCGGCCAGCCCATTATCCAACTGAGGGAGCAGACCGTGGGCGGCTATGCCAAGATCGCCACGGTGATTTCCGCGGATCTCGACCTCCTGGCCCGGCTGCTGCCCGGCAGCCACCTGCGCTTCCGGCGAGTGTCCCTGGGCGAGGCCGTGGAAGCGGCCAAGACGCGCTCCCGGGAATTGACCCGCCTGGCCGACCAGACATGAAACCGGGCCAGATCATACCCGTGGCCGGACCGGTGAGCCTGGTGGTCGGGCTTAACGATGGCAATTTTCCCCGCTGCCATGGCATCTTGATCGAGGACCGTGAAACCGCGCTCATCGACCCCGGCTGCGGAACCCAGGTCATAACGCCGCTCAGGGACCGGGTGGATCTGGTTATCAACACCCACACCCACCCGGACCACACCTCGGGCAATTACCTTTTTGCGGGCCGTGAACTTCTGGTCCCCATCCAGGCCAAGGAAAGCGCCGGCGACTTCGAGCGCCTCTCCCGGCGCTTCGCTCAGCCCGGCCCCCTGGCAGAGCAATGGAAAGTCTTTGCCCGCGAAACGGTCGGTTTGCGCGAGTACCGACCTACCGGTTTTTACGAGCCGGACCAGGAAATCAAAATCGGCCGCACCCGGTTGCGCGTGGTGCATGTTCCGGGCCACACGGCCGATCACTGCTGCCTGTTTTTGCCTGAACATGATCTTTTAATCAGCGCCGACGTTGACTTCACTTTCTTCGGACCCTGGTACGGCCACCTGGAATCAGACCTGGCCTTGTTCCGGCGTTCCGTGGGCAGGCTGGTGGACCTGAAACCCAAGGTCACGATTTCCTCTCACCGCGAGCCTCTGCTGGGGGGCTTTGAGGAAGCGCTCGAGATTTTCATGGGAGTCATAGACAAGCGCTCGAACCTGATATTGCAACTCCTCCAGCAAGAGCAGAGCCTGTCCGAATTGGTGGACCGGGCGCCCATCTACCGGCGCTTTCCCTATGCCGAGACTTTGATGAGATTCTGGGAGGGCCGCATGATCGAGGAGCACCTTAAGGAACTCATAGCCCAGGGCAAGGCGCGGCCCACGGACCGAGGTTTCGTGGCTTTGTAACAACGACCGCGACACCGGCCTGACCTCTTGCTATCATTTAAATTGACGCTGTTTAACCGGAACCGCCCTTGGCCCAAGGAGAGCCTTGTAAATGTCTCGACCTAAAAGCCATAAGCACGAAATGTTTTTA
>CAZDRW010000151.1:0-7524 GCA_964507555.1 uncultured Desulfarculaceae bacterium | reverse complement strand
GCATGGAAAAATCTGCGTAGCCGCGGAGGCCGCTTACTTGATTCCAGTTGCGGCGGTTAAGATTGGGCTCGGCTCAGGAAAAGGCTAATTGAAATTCCCGTGGGCTATCGCCTTCTCATGCAAGGCAATAGCCCACGGCATTAATCGATGCGCATGTTACACCCGGGCCCAGCGCGCTTCCAATAGAGTGCCCACCTGTCTCCTCCCCAAATAGTTGGCCCGGTTGACCTGCAAATACTTTCTCAACTCTTTTTGCCCAAAGCATGCCGCACTGCTTACCGGCGCCGTCAGGCGGCAGCAAGCTGGTTCAGCGCGGACGGTCAGCCTGCAATGATTGGAACTGGCCTAACCGGGCGGGTTACCCTGGTGCCAGGTTAGGCGCGGTAGTGCTCAACCCCAAAACCTGCTTGGCGATGAAAATGCTTGTACCGGGCCAACATAATATGTACAGTATAAAAAATGATAGGTGAGTCACTTAGCATGCCAATGTCAGATTCCACCCAACCCCTGGCACCCCGAGCCAAGCATTCGTTAACCCCTAAAGGGGTGAGAACCAGAAAAGCCCTGCTCGAAAGCGCCCGCAGGGTCTTTGAGAGCGAAGGATACTTTGCCGCCAGCGTCTCGGAGATAGGCAGGCAATGCGGGGTGAGCCAAGGGACCTTCTATCAGTATTTCAAGAACAAAGAACAGATATTCCGCGAGATCATCGACCAGGTGCTGTCGGATTTTTGGAGTAAGGCCAGGAGCTTCAACAGCGAGGAAAAGGGCTTTGACCAGGCCTTTCGAAACGTGCTGGGGCTTATTCTTAGGCATTGCCGGGAGTACGCCGCGCTGCATAGGGTGCTAAATGAGTTTGAGTTGCTTGAAACCATAACCATAAGCTATTACGACTCAATCGCTAGATTTTACCGCGATTTCTTCCGCCGGGTCGCGCTGGAAGGTCACGTCAAGCAACTCGACCCCAACCTGATAGCCTATTCCCTGGTGGGGTTGGCTATTTTTCTGCAGAGGCAATGGGCAGGTGATGGCGCGTTTTATGATGATGAGGCGCTGCTTGAGCTGACCGCCGATCTAGTGGGCTGGGGGATCAGCGGTCCCAATAAATGGAAGGTCCCCCGCAGGCTGGCGCTTATCAATCCAAACAAGCACCAAGAAAGCAGATTAAACTGGGAAGAGAGTGGCGGGCCGGGCAAGATAACCCGCCGGGCCATTTTCCAGGCCGCGGAAAGGGTTTTGGGGGAGTACGGTTACAGCCGGGCCAGCATTTCGGAGATAACCCGCCGGGCCGGAATTGCCCAAGGCACCTTTTACGTGCATTTCAAAAGCAAGGAAGACCTGATGTATGGCGTGGTTCGGTTTTTGAGCCATGAACTGCGCCGTGAACTGCGCCGCGCTACTGATCGAGTGGTGGACCGAAGAGATAGGGAAATCCAGGGTATGCTGGCATTCTTTAACTTCTTGGGCTTGCATTCCCCCATCTATCGCATCGTGTCGGAATCAGAGGTTATCGTGCCCGAATCCGCCCAGTACTATTACGGAAAGCTGGCCGAAGGCTACGCCGCGTCGCTATCCGGGGGCGTTAAGAATGGCGAGATAAGAAACTTGCCCATTGATTTTGTGGTGCCTTCGCTGATGGGGATCAACCATATGCTGGGCCTGCGCTGGCTAGTGTGGAACTCGGCTTCTCGTCCTGAGATTCCCTCTCAAGTACTTGCAGATGCTGTCGAATTAATCCTGAACGGTTTAAGGACCAAACCCTAGATCCGCGCCAGCGCGTAATTAATGCTTGACAGCGGGAGGCAAGCTGTATCAATATTTCTGACAGTTGGTTCACATATCAGAAAACAACCATCTTGAGCCATTCTTCTTTGATGTCAGAACTCCTTAGGCCGGGCAGCTAACCCTGCAGGGGCCGGGAAACAATAGCGCGTGTGAACCGGATTTTTCATTTCCGGGTTTGTGAGTGCAGCAACCAATGAGCGATGCGTACCCCGATATTTCCTTAAAGCTGGACGGCGAGGTGGCTTGGGCTGTCATCCAACGCCAGGCAGACCGCAATTCCATCAACTCGGAGATGATGGACCAGTTCCGTGCGCTGCTGATAGAGGTGGAGAAAGTTGGCGTCCGGGCATTGGTTTTCACCGGGGCGGGCGCTACCCATTTCATAGGCGGGGCCGACGGCATCGAGATGATGCAGTTGGACCGCTCGGGCGCCGAGAGGTTTTCGCAAAGATTCCAGGACCTGCTTAACCGCATGGAGGCCAGCCCCCTTTTGCTGGTGGCCGCCATAAACGGACTATGTTTCGGCGGCGGCTTTGAATTCGCCATGGCCTGCGACTTAAGAGTTGCGACCCAAAGCGCGCGCATCGGGCTGCCCGAGGTCAAGGTGGGGCTCATCCCGGGCGGCGGCGGCACCCAGCGCCTGCCTCGCCTGGTGGGAACTGGCCTGGCCATGGAGATGATCTTAAGCGGCAAACTCTACTCCGGCGAGCAGGCGGCGGCCATGGGGCTGATTCACCGGGTGGTTCCCGACGGCGGCCTGGCCAAGGGCGTGGGGGATTTGCTGGCTCCCATGCTGCGCAACCCGCAGTATGCGCTTTCGTTAGCCAAGCAGGCGGTCAAGTCTTCCCAGCAGGGCGGCCTTGAATACGGGTTGGCCGCCGAGGCCGAACTGTTCAGCCGCTGCCATGATCACAGCTTCTTCCGCGATCTGATGAAGGAGCAGCTCAAATCAGGCCAACTCAAGACCACCGCTGACAAGGACAAGCTTATCAAGGGGGAATCCGCATGAAGGTATTGGGCATTACCGGCAGCCTGCGCCCCAAAAGCAACACCATGGAATATATGAAGCACTGCCTGGAGGTGCTGGGCGAAAACGGCCTGGAGACCCAACTCATCTCCTTGCGGGACTACAACGTAAAGCCCTGCCTGGGCTGCTATGCCTGCGTAAAGGAAAAACGCTGCGCCCAGGACGACGACGACTTCGCGGAGGTCCTGGCCATGATGGAGGCGGCCGACGGCCTGATCCTGGGCTCGCCGGTGTATCTGTCCTCGGTGGTTCCCCAGATGATGTGCCTCTTGTCCCGGGCCACCTTCGTGGCCCACTGGAACGACAAGTTTCTGGCAGGCAAGGTGGGCGGGCCCATCACCGTGGCCCGCCGGGCCGGGCACAACCTGGCTTTCTCCCAACTGCTGCTGTGGTTCTTCATCAACGGCATCACCGTGCCCGGCTCAACCTATTGGACCGTGGGCATGGCCGGAGCGGGCGGCGCCCATGACGCCCAGGATGACGCCGAGGGCATGGGGCATGTGGGCAACTTTGCGGTGAACATGGCCGGGATAATGAAAAAGCTGTGCAGCTGAGCGCTAGGCCGGGGAGCGGAAATATGCAGGGTATCGGACATTGGCTATGCAAACGCAGCCAACTCACGCCGGAAAAGGAAGCGGTGGTGGACCGCAGCCGGCGGGTCAACTATGGCGAGCTCAACCAGCGGGTCAACCGCCTGGCCAATGGGCTGGCCGCCCGAGGACTGATAATGGGCGACCGCCTGGGCATGCTTTCCTACAACTGCCTGGAGTTCGTCGAGGTCATCATGGCCGCGGCCAAGCTGGGGCTCATGCTGGTCCCCTTGAACTGGCGGCTTACCGCCAGCGAGCTGGCGTTTCAACTCAACGACAGCGGCGCCAAAGGCCTGGTGTTTGATCCTGATCTGCAAAAGCTGGCCAACGAAATCACCGCAGCGATCAAGTTCAAGAGCCTTATAGCCCTGGGTTCCGCCGAAGTCCTGGGGGGCCAAGCCTACGAGGGGCTCCTGGCTAGCCAGAGCGAGGAGGAGCCGGAGCCGGCCGAGCCGGTGGGGCTCGATACCCCCCACATCATCATGTACACCGCGGGCACCACGGGCAAGCCCAAGGGGGCGGTGCTCACCCAGGGATGCAGCTTCTATAACGCGCTCAATCTGCAATTGGACATGGAGTTTTCCAGCGCGGACCGCGATCTTCTGGTGCTTCCCATGTTCCATATCGGCGGTATCGGGCTATTCACCTTGCCCATGCTTTACGTGGGAGCCACGGTGGTCATCCAGCGCGCTTTCGAACCCCTGGAGACGCTGCGCCTTTTGGAAGAGGAGGACATAACCCTCTTCTTCGGGGTGCCGGCGGTGTTTCTCTTTATGATCCAGCACCCCCAGTTCCGGGCCAAGGCGTTCCAAAACGTCAGGGTGGTGATGAGCGGAGGCGCGCCTCTGCCGGCCAGCCTGGTCAAGCAATACCACGAGGCGGGCATCGTAATGCAGCAGGGTTTTGGCATGAGCGAAGCCGCGCCCTCCATCGCCACCTTGAAAAAAGACCGGGCGCTGGCCAAGGCCGGCTCCATCGGCCAGGCCCTGTTCCATCTTGACGTTCGCATCGCCGACGGCGAGGGCAATGAGATGCCCACCGATGAAGTTGGCGAGCTGCTCATAAATGGTCCCAACGTGATGCAGGGCTACTGGAACCGGCCGGACGCCAACCAGGAGGCCTTTGTGGACGGCTGGTTCCGCACCGGCGACCTGGCCCGCAAGGACGCTGATGGCGACCTCTATATCGTGGACCGCAAGAAGGACATGTTCATCTCAGGCGGCGAAAACGTGTACCCGGCCGAGGTGGAAGACGCCATATACGGGCTGCCCCAGGTGGCCGAGGCGGCGCTTATCGGCGTGCCGGATGCCAAATGGGGCGAGGTGGGCAAGGCCTTTGTGGCGGTCAAGGATGGGCAAGACCTCAGCGAGGCGGAACTGCTGGGGCATCTGAAAACCTGTTTGGCCAAATACAAGATCCCCAAGAGCGTGGCGTTTGTGGACGCTCTACCCAGAAACGCGGCGGGCAAGGTCCTTAAGAAAGTGCTTAGGGAACAGGCATCGTAAATATGTAGGGGAGCGGCCTGACCGGGAAAAGGTTCAGGTCATTAACCAAGGGTAAGGAGGGTTGTATGAAATCGAGGTACTGGGGCGCTATCGCAGCGCTGGCCGTGGCGGCGGTTTTCGCCTTCGGTTTGGCCGCTCAGGCGGCGGCGCCGATCAAGATCGCCCAGTTGGCCGGAGTCACCGGCCCCTATGAGGCTTACGCCAAACAGGCTATCAATGGTTTCAAAATGGGCATCGAGTATGCCACCGGCGGGACCAACCAGGTCCTGGGCCGGCCCATAGAGATCATCGTTAAAGACACCCATCTCAAGCCGGACAAGGGCAAGCAGCTCTTGACCGAGGCCTTCAAGGACGACGGCGCGGTTATGGCCGTGGGGCCGGTGTCCTCGGCCGTGGCCCTGGCTTGCCTGCCGGTGGCCAAGGAGTTCAAGAAGATCCTCATCGTGGAGCCCGCGGTGGCCGACTCCATCACCGGCTCGGCCTGGAACCGCTACATCTTCCGCACCGGCCGCAACTCCTCCCAGGACGCCATCAGCAACGCGGCGGCCATTGCCAAACCCGGCGTGGCTATCGCCACTCTAGCCCAGGACTATGCCTTTGGCCGCGACGGCGTGGCCGCCTACAAAACGGCCGCCGAGAAGCTGGGCGCCAAAGTGGTTCACGAGGAATACGTGCCCATCAAGACCACCGACTTCACCGCCCCTGCGCAGCGCATCATCCAGGCGCTCAAGAAGGTCAAGGGCGACAAATATCTGTTCGTGATCTGGGCTGGAGCGGGCAACCCCTTGGGCAAGCTGCACGCCATGAAGCTCGGCGAGAAATACGGGATCAAGCTGGCCTCCGGCGGCAACATCCTGGACGCGCTTAAGCTCTACAAGCCTCTGGTTGGCATGGAGGGCGCTACCTACTACTACTACGCCAGCCCCAAGAACAAGATCAACGATTGGCTGGTGGCTGAGCATCAGAAGCGCTTTAAAAGCCCGCCCGACTTCTTCACCTGCGGCGGCATGAGCGCTGGCATCGCGGTGGTCGAGGCCCTGAAGAAGGCCGGCTCCACCGACACCGAGAAACTGATCAAGGCCATGGAAGGCATGCACTTCATGACTCCCAAGGGCGAGATGGTGTTCCGGCCCGAGGACCACCAGGCCTTGCAGTCCATGTTCGCTTTCAAGATCAGGGCGGAGAAAGATGTGCC
Organism: uncultured Desulfarculaceae bacterium; assembly: GCA_964507555.1. Classification (GTDB taxonomy): domain Bacteria; phylum Desulfobacterota; class Desulfarculia; order Desulfarculales; family Desulfarculaceae; genus Desulfocarbo. The sequence continues at coordinate 1,425 of CAZDRW010000151.1, read as the reverse complement.
CTGGGGTATTCCCGAGCTCACCAAGGAGCTGACCTGGAAGGACATGGATATTCCCATCCGTAATAAGAAGTAAGGAACCTAGACTGTCCGGGGAGCCTGCAAAGGCTCCCCGGAATTTTCCCCTAAGTTTTGCCCAGTGGATGAGGGAGAGTGCAGGTGGCTAACGATTGGCTGATTGAGACCCTGGACCTTACGGTGCGGTTTGGGGGCAACATAGCCGTCAACCGGGTTAATCTCAAGGTTGAAGAGTATTCGCTTAAGTCGATCATCGGGCCCAACGGCGCGGGCAAGACCACGCTCTTCAATCTTCTAAGCGGCCAATATAAGCCCACCAGCGGCAGGGTGAAGTTCAAGGGACGCGACGTCACCGGCCTGGATGCCACCCGGCGCACCAAATTGGGCATCGGCCGCTCCTTCCAACTCACCAACATTTTCCCCACACTCACGGTGCTGGAAAACGTGCGCTTGGCCTTGCAGGCCAAGGCGGACATCGGACTCAACTTCTGGCGCCATTATGGCAGTTTCTCCCAATTGGAAGACGAGGCCTACCAGTATCTGGACAAGGTGCTTCTGGCCGACCGCTGGGATTCGGCGGCTTCCAGTCTGACCCACGGCGAGCAGCGCAAGCTGGAGATCGCCATTCTCCTGGCCCTTGATCCAGAGCTTTTGCTCTTGGACGAGCCCACCGCGGGCATGAGCTTGGAGGAGGTGCCGGCCATCCTGGAACTCATCCAAGCCATAAAGGCCTCCGGGCAGCGCACGATCCTTTTGGTGGAGCACAAGTTCGACATGATAATGGCGGTTTCCGATTCCATCGCGGTGCTCAAGGAGGGCGCTTTGATCTGCGACGACTCCCCCGAGGCGGTGGCTTGCAACGCCGAAGTGCTGGAGGCCTATTTGGGAGGGGGGGTGAAAAATGCCTGAGCCTATATTGAGCTTGGAGGCGGTGCACACCCACATCGGCCAGCACCACATCCTGCAAGGCGTCAGCCTGGCGGTAAAGCCGGGCAAGCCCACGGTGCTTTTGGGCCGTAACGGCGCGGGCAAGTCCACCACCTTGCGCACGGTGATGGGGCTCACTCCGGCCAGTTCGGGCAGCATCAAGGTCGACGGCCTGGCGGTGGAAGGGGCCAAACCCTATGAAATTGCCCGCGCTGGGGTCGGCTTCGTACCGGAGGACCAGGCGGTGATCTACAGCCTAAGTGTGGAAGAGAATATGCGCCTGGCCATGCGCAATGAGACCGAGGCCAGCCATGAACGCCTGGACACCATCTTCCGGCTGTTTCCGGCGCTGAGGAAATTCTGGCGCTCCAAAGCCGGGGTGCTCTCGGGCGGCCAGCAGCAGATGCTGGCCATTGCCCGGGCCTTTGTGGAGGACCATAAGCTGCTCCTCATCGACGAGCCCTCCAAGGGGCTGGCCCCCAT
>CAZDRW010000150.1:0-7568 GCA_964507555.1 uncultured Desulfarculaceae bacterium | reverse complement strand
GCGGGTGGGCGTGTTCGTCTGCTCCTGTGGCATCAACATCGCCGGGGTGGTCGACGTGCAGGCCGTGGTCGAGTACGCCCGCACCCTGCCCTATGTGACCTATGTGAAGAACAACCTGTTCACCTGCTCCCAGGACACCCAGGACATAATGGCCGAGGTGATCCGCGAGGAGGGCCTGAACCGGGTGGTGGTGGCGGCTTGCACGCCGCGCACCCACGAGCCCCTGTTCCAGGAGACCCTGCAGGCGGCCGGGCTTAACAAGTACCTCTTCGACATGGCCAACATCCGCAACCAGGACTCCTGGGTGCATAGCGCTGAGCCGGAAAAAGCCACGCAAAAGGCTAAGGACCTGGTCCGCATGGCCGTGGCCAAGGCCACGCTCCTACAGCCCTTGCAGGAGGTGCAGCTTTCGGTCAACAACGCGGCGCTGGTCATCGGCGGCGGCATCGCCGGCATGAACGCGGCCTTGAACCTGGCCCAACAGGGTTTCCAGACCCACCTGGTGGAGCGGGACGTTGAGTTGGGCGGCAACGCTCGTCTCATCCGCACCACCGCCCAGGGCGAGGATGTGGCGGCCTATCTCAAGGACCTCAGCGAGCAGGTGAAAAATCACGAGAACCTCACCTTGCATTTGGGCGCCACCATCAAGGACGTTGACGGCTTTGTGGGCAACTTCAAGACCACAATTGCCGCTGACGATGGTGAGCAAACCATAGAGCACGGCGTGGCCCTGATCGCCATCGGCGCGGCCGAGCACAAGCCCCATGAGTATCTCTACGGCCAGCATCCCAAGGTGATGACCCACCTGGAGATGGATGGGGCCTTCATGAATGGCGAGCTGGACCCCAAGAAGATCGAAACCGCGGTATTCATTCAGTGCGTGGGCAGCCGCGAGCCGAATCATCCCTACTGCTCCAAGGTCTGCTGCACCCACTCGGTGGAAAGCGCGCTCCACATCAAGGAGCACAACCCCGACGCCCAGGTGGTGATCATTTACCGCGACATGCGCACCTATGGCGAGCGCGAGCTGCTTTACAAGGAAGCGCGCTCCAAGGGCGTCTTGTTCGTGCGCTACGATGTGGACAAAAAGCCCAAGGTGGAGGCCGACGGCGACAAACTCAACATCACGGTCACCGACCACGTGCTGGGCCGTGACCTGGTGATCAGCGCCGACGTGTTGGGCCTGGCCAGCGCCATTGAAAGCCACAAGCCCGAAGCTCTGGCCCAGATGTTCAAAGTGCCCTTGGACGAGGACGGCTGGTTCCTGGAGGCCCACCAGAAACTGCGGCCGGTGGATTTCGCCACCGACGGCGTGTTCATGTGCGGCCTGGCCCACTATCCCAAGCCCATCGAGGAGGCTGTGGCCCAGGCCCAGGCCGCGGTGGCCCGTGCGGTCACGGTGCTTAGCAGCCCCGAGATCTGGCTATCCGGCACGGTGGCGGTCATCGACCAGAAAAAATGCGTGGGCTGCGGCGTGTGCTGGACCGTGTGCCCCTACCAGGCCATCAACCAGGACGAAAAGGGCCTGGCCGTGGTGAACGAGGCGCTGTGCAAGGGCTGCGGCACCTGCGTGGCTTCCTGCCGCTCGGGCGCGCCTAACCTGCGCGGCTTCACCAACCAGGACGTTATGGCGCAAATCGAGGCTCTTCTGTAAGAGGCCTCCAATTATATCAAGTAGAGAACAGGGTTAAAGCTATGAGCGAAAACAATGACTACCAGCCTAGGATCGCCGCATTTCTATGCAACTGGTGCTCCTACGGCGCTGCGGATTTGGCCGGTGTCAGCCGGCTGCAATACCCGCCCCTGGTCCAGACCATCCGCATCCCTTGCACCGGGCGCATGAGCCCGAAATTCATCCTGCAGGCTTTCCGCAAGGGAGTTGATGGGGTCTGGGTAAGTGGGTGACACCCGGGCGACTGCCACTATATTGCTGGCAACATGTTCGCCCGGCGGCGGTTCGCCGTTATGAAGAAGCTCCTGGAGTACGTTGGCATAGAACCTGATCGGCTGCATTTCAGCTGGATCTCCTCGGCCGAGGCTGAGAAATTCCAAAAGACCGCCACCTCTGTGGCCGAGGCGGTCAGGGCCCTGGGACCGGCGCAGCACATGATCAAAGACATCCGGAAGGTGGCTTGATGGATAACCAAGAGGTGGCCCAGAAGATTCGGGAGGTCGCCAAGAAGCTCTTGTCGGAAGGCAAGGTAAGCTGCGTGATCGGCTTTGAAAAGGGCACCGTGCCCATGCGCGAACGTCCCTTTTTCGCCTACACCCCCGAGGAGGCGGATCGGCTCACCTGGACCAGTTTCTGCTGCAACAACCTGGCAAATTTCCTGGTGCGCCGCGATTTGGGCGAAGCCGGCAAGGTGGCCGTGGTCGCCCAGGGCTGCGTGAGCAGAAGCATCGTGGGCCTTATAAAAGAAAACCAAATCACCCGCGAGCAGGTGTTCGTCATCGGCGTGCCCAGCCCCGGCATGCTGGACCGCAATAAGGTCCAGGCCATGGTGGGCGCGGCTAAGGTCATCACCGAGGTGACCGAGGACGGCGCGGACCTGATCGTAAAGGGCAAGGACTTCGAGGAGCGCGTGCCCCGCAAAAAGGTGATGCGCGACAACTGCTACACCTGCGTGCAGCGCAACCCGGTGATCGTTGACGAGCTTATCGGTAAAGAGTCGGAGCCCACCCACGGCGGCAACATCGACAAGGTGGCGGCGCCCTGGGAGAAGCTGGGCGCGGCCGAGCGCTGGGCCGAGTTCGCGGAGAACTATCAATCCTGCATCCGCTGCTACGCCTGCCGCGACGCCTGCCCGCTTTGCTATTGCCACGTCTGCTTCGTGGACGAGGCGCAGCCCCAATGGTGCGGCAAGACCCAGGACGAGACCGACGTCCTCACCTACCATGTGCTGCGGGCGTTCCACTGCGCGGGGCGCTGCACCGATTGCGGCGCTTGCGAAAGCGCCTGCCCCATGGGCATCAAGGTGCGCAAGCTCACCAGCAAAATTGAAAAGGATATCCGGGAAATGTACGGCTATCAGCCCGGCATGGACCTGGAGGCCCAGCCGCCCATGAGCGTCTATAAGCCAGATGATCCCCAAGAGTTCATCAAGTAAGGGGCTTTTAGGCGGTTTATGAGCGCAAACCATACCCGAGGATAGCTATTATGGCTGACAAAATACTGGCCAAAGACAAGCTGGCGGATTTCGTGGGGGGCCTCAAGAAGGACCTGGATGTGTTCGCCCCCAAGCTTGCCGACGATAAGTTGGTCTGGGCCCCGCTGGAGGACGGCGGCGAGGTGTTGTGGGATTTTTCCAACACCGAAATGTCGCCCAAGGACTTCTTCTTCCCCCAGACCGAGTGCATGATGCACTTCAAGAACGACCCCAAAGATGAAAAAGGCATGATCATGGAGGCCGAGCCGGGGCTTTCTAAGGAGCGCGCGCTCCTTAACATCCGCCCCTGCGACGCCAAGGCCTTCGGCGTTTTGGACATGATCTTCTGCCAGGACGAGATGACCAACGATGTCTATTGGCGCGACAAGCGCGAGAAGACGCTATTGATCGGCCTGGCCTGCAATGATCCCTGTCCCACCTGCTTTTGCACCAGTGTGGGCTGCGGACCCCATAACGAGGCCGGCCTGGACGTGCTCCTGGTGGATCTGGGCGACAAGCTTCTGGCCCGGGCGGTAAGCGATAAGGGCAAGGGGGCGATCGCTAGCCTGCCGGACGCGGCCAAGGCGGACGCGAACAAGGCGGCCGAACTCAAAAAGGCGGCCGAGGCCTCCGTCACCGGCGGCGTGGCCACCGGCAATATCGATGGGCGCGAAGTGCTGGAGCTCTTCAACCTGCCCATGTGGGACCGGGTGCATGAGTCCTGCCTCAACTGCGGCACCTGCACCTTCTGCTGCCCCACCTGCCATTGCTTCGATATCCAGGACGAGACCCAGGGCGACTTCGGCCGCCGGGTGCGCAACTGGGACTACTGCATGAGCTGGCTGTTCACCATCCACGGCACCGGCCACAACCCGCGCACCGGCAAGAAGGAGCGGGTCCGCCAGCGCTTCATGCACAAGTTCAAGTACATCCCGGTTAAGCGCGGCGGCGAGATTGGATGCGTGGGCTGCGGCCGCTGTGTGCAGCTTTGCCCCGTGAACATCGACGTGCGCGAAGTGGTCAATGCCATGAACCAGTGAGCGGTGGGGTGTTTGGCCGGGAGAGACAAGGCTTAGCGGCTCCCCGGCGCCCCATCGGCAATTAATCAAGAGTATGGCGTGAAATGGCCATACCAAAAGTCTAAAAGGGGGAGCGGGGACAAAGGCTTTTAAACGAAGTTACCCCGCCTAAAGAGGTGAAACCATGAATAACCCCTATGTGCCTTATCCCGTGAGAATATCCAAGACCTTGGTGGAGACGGAGGACAAGCAGCTCAAGTCCTTTTGGCTGGACTTCTTGAATCCAGCAGACGCCAAGGCCTTCGACTACACGCCGGGCCAGTTCGCCGAGCTTTCGGTGAGCGGATATGGCGAGATCCCCATCGGAATCGCCTCCAGCCCCACCGAGGGCGACACCTTGCTGTTCACGGTGAACAAGGTGGGCCATGTGACCCGCAAGCTGCACAACATGGCTGAAGGCGACATCATGGGCGTGCGCGGGCCTTTGGGCAACCACTACCCGCTCAAGGATATGGAAGGCAAGAACGTGGTCATCGTGGCTGGCGGCTTTGCGGTCACCACCCTGCGCGCCACCATGAACTGGCTCTTGCATCCTGATAATCGCGCCAAATACGGCGATATCACCTTCATCTACGGCGCCCGCACCCCAGGCCTCTTGCTCTACACCGACGAGTGGACCGAGTGGCAGAAGCGCGACGACTGCAATATCCACGTCACCATCGACCGGGAGGCCCCCGGCTGGACCGGCCTGGTGGGCTTTGGCGTGGACATCGTCAAAAAGGTTCAGCCCAAGCCCGAGAATTCCGTGGCCCTGATCTGCGGGCCGCCGATCATGATCCGTTTCACCTGGCCTGTGTTCGAGGGGCTGGGTTGGACCACGGATCAGGTGGTCTTAAGCCTGGAGAACCGCATGAAATGCGGCATCGGCATCTGTGGCCGCTGCAACGTGGGGCCGGAGTATGTCTGCAAGGACGGTCCGGTGTTCACCAAGGCGCAACTGGATAAGCTGCCTGCCGAATACTAGTAGTGATGGCAGGCTCATGTAGGGGCCTGAACCACACCGCTCAACGCGGGTGCGATTAAAAAACAGGATGTAAAACACTACGGAAGGCATAGGCTTTATTAGGAAGCCTTTGCAACCCAGTAGTGTTTGAGTTATGATCGGAAAAATGGATGACAGCAGGCCGTAAAGGCCGATATTTCCGATACCTATTAGGTAATTAAATTGGTAAGCCGGGGGCTCTCGCACGACGCCCCGCCGATAATATAATCTTCATAGGGAGTTATAGGTAATGAGTCAGGAACCGATCAAGCTGGGCAAGCGCGAGCCTACGCTTGCCATCGACCCCAAGTTCGCAGATGTGTGCCTTACCTGCGGCACCTGCGCTTCGGGTTGCCCCGTGACCGGGGTGGATGGCATGGACCCGCGCAAGGCCGTGCGCATGGCTGCCCTGGGCCTGGACCAGGAGCTGATTGATTCACGCTGGCCTTGGATATGCACTCTGTGCGGACGCTGCGAGCGCGCCTGCCCCATGGGTGTGGAAATCGTTGCCATGACCCGCAGAGCGCGGACCCTGCGCGAGCGCGACAAGGTGCCCGGCCCCATCCACAAGGGCACCATGATGAACCTGGAGCGCGGCAACAACCTGGGCATTCCCAAGGACGATTTCCTCTTCCTGCTCTTTGACATGGGCAAGGAAATGTGGGATGACGGCTGCCCCGGTTTCTATGTGCCGGTGGATAAAAAAGGCGCCCGGATCATCAGCACCATCAACTCCAAGGAGCCTTTCGGGGAGCCGGACGACATGAAGTTCTGGTGGCGCATCTATTACGCTGCTAAAGAGGACTGGACCGTCAGCTCGGTCAACTGGGAAGGCGTCAACTGGGGCCTGTTCTCCGGCGACGACGAGTCCATGAAGGAACAGGTCAAGCGGGTGTATGAAAACGCCAAGCGGGTGGAGGCGAAGTACTTACTTCTACCCGAGTGAGGCCACGCCTACTTTGCGACCAGGCTTGGTCTGCAAAAATGGTTCCCTCAGGCTTTCGAAGAGTTCAAAGTGCTGAACGTCTTTGAACTCATGATTGAATACATCAAAGAAGGCCGCGTAAAAATCGACAAGGAAAAGTTCGCCGGCAAGCTCACCACGGTCCACGATCCCTGCAACTACTGCCGCAAATCCGAAAAGACCTTCGGCAAGGGCTATTACGACGAGATCCGCTGGATCACCAATCAGATCTGCGACACGGTGGTGGAGACGGCCCCCACGGCGGAGAACAACTTCTGCTGCGGCGCCGGCGGCGGCGCCTGGGCCATGCCCTACACCAAAGAACGCCTCTTCTATGGCCGCAAGAAAGCCGAACAGATCAAGGAAACCGGCGCCGAACTCGTGGTGGCGCCTTGCCACAACTGCCGCGACCAGATCATGAAGGCGCTCACCAAAGAGTATAAGCTGGAGTGCGAGACCTTCTATCTTTGGGAACTCCTGGCCGAGTCCATCATTGTGGAGCCTTGGTCCCAGGAGGAGCAAGATAAAGCCAACGCCTTGGCCGCGGCCCAGTGGGAAGCATTCGGCATCGAGGACGATGAGGAAGAGGAAGAATGGGAGCCCCCCAAGTAGCCTCCCGCTTCTAATCAGCAAAAAAGGGGCCGCCTTTAAAGGGTGGCCCCTTTTTATTGCCTTAGCATACGAGGTGCGAGGTTGGCGTCTGCTTGAAATGCTTTATACTAAGCAGCAACAGCCTTGAAGTTATAGAGAGGATGGCGCGTTATGGCTGAGATCAAGTCCAGTCTGGAAATCGCCATGGAGCGGGCGGCGGCCATGGGCGGCGGCGGCCGCGAGGAGATAGACCGCGAGGACGGCATGAAGCGCGGCCAGCTGACGGCGCGCAAGATAATGCTGGGAGAACTGGAGCCCGGGGTTTTGGCCGACGAGCTGAGTAGCTTATCGGGCGAAGGCTTGTCAGCCGCCCGCACTGCTGCGGCCCAGATACTTTTGGAGGCGGTGCCCCAAATGCCGGCCCGGGCCATCAGCGGGTTGGAGGCCTTGGTGGGGCAGGGGCAGGGCGCCGGTAGCCTGCGAAGCTTGGCGGAGGCGGTGGCCGCCATTCAGCAAGACGACGCGGCACTAATGAAAGAACTCACGCTTGAGATGGCCGGCGAACTTTTCAAGGCTGGCATCAGCGGATCGTCAGTGAGGCCCAACCCAGCTGCAAACCCCGGTTTCGATGAACTCATTCATGCCTACCTTGCCGGCTGCTTCAAGCGCTATACCACGGCCGCGAAGTGATTGGCCGAGGAGTCGCCGAACGAGACCAACGGGAACGGTTCCGACTCGCAACGCGGCCCGACCTTTGCGGCCGATACCGGACGGTCGATTCTGGTTGTCGAGCCGGACGCCAACAT
>CAZDRW010000149.1:5859-7590 GCA_964507555.1 uncultured Desulfarculaceae bacterium | reverse complement strand
CTCGGGCTCGCGCTCCAGCACGTCGCCATAGCCGGCGCCGCCGCCGGCCGGCATGTAGAAGGTGTCGCCGTTCACGAAAGGCTGGATGCCCATGGTGATGTTGTGCAGGGAACGGTTGCCGCTTTCGGGGTTGCCTTCCTCGTAGAGCTGGTCCAGGTTCACCGGCAGGCTCCGGTTGCTCGCGGCCATGTGTTTCTTCACGTCGCTGCCGTGCACCGTTTGGATGAAGCCCGGCGGCACGGCATAGCCCCCGAAGATGCCCAGGGTGGCGGGATACTTGGAGCCGTAACCCAAGCCGCCCATGGCCAGCCAGGGCACGTGGTGGATGGACACCCCGAAGCCCACCCCGGCGCCGCCCCGGTATTTGCCGGCTCCGTAGGAATGCTTGAAGTAGTTGCGGAACATGTACAGGAAGGGCCGGTCGGATTCGGTGGTCTCCACGTCGGAGCAGTCGCTCATGGTGGCGAAAAAGGCTCCGGCTCCGTTAACCCCGTCCATGTCCGGCCGGGCCCCGGCCCCGGTGGCGTTTAGTTCGGGGCTGATGTCGGCCACCGGCTCTTCCCACTGGTTGAAGCCGCCGAAATAGGGCACCCCGAAGCCGCTGAACCAGGAGGCCACCGCGCGCTGGGGGTCCAGGTTGTAGGTCATGCGGGCGCCGATGAGGAATATGCCGTGTACGAAGCAGGTCTGGATGGCAGGCGCCAAGGCGGTGGGCACGTCGCCGCTGGCGTTGACTACCGTCCTTGCCGGGAATTCCCAGTCCAGGGCCTCGAGAAGCGCGTTGTTGGCGGGCAGGTCGTAGAAGAACCAACCGCAAAAGTAGACCATGGCCAGCCCGATGATGCCTTGGAAGAAACTGTTCTGGGGATGGGCGTCCAGCATGGGAGAGACGCCGTCAAAGGTAAGCTTCAGCTTGTCGCCTTTTTTCTCCAGGCAGATGCCGATCTTGATGAGCTTTTCCTCGTTGCCCACGATATCCATGAAGCGGGGCTGGCGGTAGACGCCGTCGATCAGGCGCGAGACCTTTTTGTGGGCGGCGTTGGCGGTGGCCAAGAGCACCTTGCGCAAGGCGCCCTGGAAGAAGTCGACGCCCTTTTCCTTGACCATCTCCTGGATGCGGCGCTCGGCGATGCGGCAGGCCGCCAGGCGGGCCTTGATGTCCAGCACCATGGTGCGCGGGTCGCGGGTGGCGGTGCCCAGCATGGTCATGATGTCTTCGCGCAGGTTGTAGTTCTCGCCCACCTTGATGGGCGGCACCATGAGGCCTTCCTCGTAGCGGGACTTGGCGGCGATGGGCTGGCCGCCGGGCTCGGCCGAGCCGTTCTCGCCGGTGTGCACGTTGGCGCCCACGAAGCAGACCAGCTCGCCGTCAGCGAACACGGGCACGCAGAGGCCCATGTCGGCGGCGTGGACGCCGGCGTAGAAGGGATCGTTGAAGAAGAACGAGTCGCCAGGCTTCACCCCCACCGTGGGGTCCTTAAGCCAATGCTTGATGATGTATTTGACCGGTATCTGGCCCAGCACCGCGTGGAACCAAATGCCGGTGGCCACCACCGCCAGATCGCCCAGGCCGGTATAGATGCCGAAGGCCACGTCTCCCCAGCGCATGCCGGTGGAGGCGCCCAGCTTCATGGTGGTCTCCTTGCCCTCCAGGGCGATCATGTTCATCTTGTGCTGGAATATCTCGAAATCCAGGTCATCGATACCGTCCTGGGCCGCCTGCTCGCGCTC
>CAZDRW010000149.1:0-5849 GCA_964507555.1 uncultured Desulfarculaceae bacterium | reverse complement strand
CGCTCGGTCATGGGCTCGGGCTTCAGGCGCTGTACGACTTCCGTATCCCTTGTGTATGGCATGACAGCCTTCTCCTTCTATTTAGGGCCGATCGGCTTTAGGCCGGCTCCAGCGCGGCGTTCAAAAACTGATCCAAGGTAAAGCGCCAGGAAGGCTCGATCACGAAAGTGGTATGGCGGGCGTCAACCAAGGCGGGGCCTTGGATGACGTTGCCCGGCCGCAGCTCGTGATAATTAAAGACCGGCGTGTCGCTGAAGCCGCCCAGGGCCCGCCAATAGGCCCGCCGGGGTTTCAGCGCCGCCGCGGCCGGCGGTTGGGGGCCGGCCAAATCAGCCGGCACCCAGCGGGATGGCGGCTGCTCAACCGTGGCGGTGAGGTAGAAGCACTCGACGTTGATGCCGCCCTGGGGATAGGTGGCCTCCGGTGAGTACACCGCGGAATACTCCTCGGTGAATCGCTCGCAGATGTCCTTGAAATTTTCTTCGCTTTGCACCGTCAGATGGGGCGAGACCACCTTGGTGAGGTTGTATTGCATGCCGTAGCGCATGTCCAATTCGAGGCGGAAGCTGATGACGTCCTCGCTGTAGCCCTCCAGGCGCAGGTCGCGCAGGGCCAGGTCCTTAAGTCCGCTGACCACCCGATTGAAGCTCTCCAGGTCCTGGGAATAGGCCTGGTCTTTCCAGCGGAAAAGCTTGAGCGTGGCCGAATGGTCCCAAACCTGCTGCACCTTGACGGTGGAGGCTCCGTAGGCGCCGGACACCGGAGAGTAATAAGGGGCCAGCACTTTTTTCACGCCCAAGTAGGGAGCGAAGCCGCAGGCGTGCGCCGGGCCGGCCCCGCCGCAGGCGAACAGCACGAAATGGCGGGGATCGTGACTCTTGAGCGCCACCTCGTTGAAGGCCTCCTGGCCCATGTTGGCGTCCACCAGGGCCCGGATGCGGGCCGCGGCCTCGGCTACTTCCAGGCCCAGGGGACCTGCGATCTTCTTGCGGATCGCCTCTTCGCTTAGCTCCGGCGCCAAGAGCATCTCGCCGCCCAGGTAGTTGTCGGGGTCCAGGTAGCCCAGCACCAGGTCGGCGTCGGTCACGGTGGGTTCCTCGCCGCCCTGGTCATAGCAGGCCGGGCCGGGCATGGAGCCCGCCGACAGGGGCCCCACGTTGAGGGCGTTGTCCATGAGCTGGTTGAGCCAGGCGATGGAGCCGCCGCCCGCGCCGATGGATTTAACCTCGATGGCCGCGATGTTGGTGCGCCAGCGGTCGATGACCTGGATGAAGTCATAGGTCTTGAGCCGGCCCTCGGTGATGACCCCGATGTCAAAGGAGGTGCCGCCCATGTCGGTGAAGACGATGTTGTTCTGGCCGTATTCCTGGCCCAGGGTGGCCGCCCCGTGCAGGCCGGCCACCGGTCCCGCGTTGTGGGTCAAGACCGCCCGGGTGCGCGATACCTTTTTCATGCCGCCGGTGTTCTGCACCAGCTGCAAGGGGCGCTTGTAGCCGGCCGAGCGCAGGTCGTGAATCAGGGTGTTAAGCTCCTCGGCCATCACCCCGTGGATGTAGGCGTTGACCACGGTGGTGATGAAGCGGGTGTATTCGCCCTGCTTGGGCGAAACCTCGCTGGAAAGCGTCACCGGCATGGAGCCCAGGTAGTCCTCGGGGTATTCTTCTTCAATGATGGATTTGACCAAGCGCTCGTGGGCCGGGTTGGCAAAGGACCACAGCAGGCAGACCACAAACCCCATGGCGCCCCGGTCCACCAGGGTTTGCAGCTTTTCCAGGACTTCCGCCGGGTCGAGCGGGCAAACGATCTGACCGGCCGAATCCACCCTTTCGCGCAGGCCCACCACCATGTCGCGGGAGATCAAAGGCAGGGGCTTGTTGATGCGGGCCAGGTCCTTGTTCTCGGTCACCGACACGCCGTCGGCCCAGCTGCGGGCCCGGCCCAGGAAGATGGTGTCCTCGAAGCCGGCCGTGGTGATCAGTCCCAGCTTGGGACCGCTGCGCTCGATGAGGGCGTTGGTGCCCACCGTGGTGCAATAGCGCACGGCCTTGGTTTGCCCCAGCAGCTCTTTTTGGGTCATGCTGTAGCGTTTGGCCAGGTCCTTGATGCCACGCATGAAGCCCACCGAGAGGTCGTAGTGGGTAGTGGGGGTCTTGGTCAGCTGGGTGTCGTGGCTTCCATCAATGAGGAAGAAATCAGTGAAGGTGCCACCAACGTCGATGTTTATCTCATAGCCCTTGTCGCTCTGGTTCTGTCCCATGCTCACCTTCTTATCTGGCGGATTTGTTGCACCAGCTCCAGTTGGGTCTGGGGGTCGTGCCGACGGCAGAGAGGCCCCAGACTGGTGAAGAAGAAGTTGCGTCTCGGTTCCCCGCAAAACAGGCGGCCGCCCTCGGCCAGGATTTGCCGGCAAGACTCCGGGTCATCCGGCGGCAGACCCAGGCCGATGCCCATTGATTCCTCGGCCAAGCGCCACTGGGCGTCGGCCAAAGGCGCCCCGCCCGTGCTGTCCGGGCCCAGGATGTAGATGTCCATCTTTAGGGAGGCCAGCTCGGCGATGCGCTCCGGCCGGTAGTCCTGCACGTAGAGGGCGGTGGCGATGTTGTAGTAGGAGGCGATTTTATTCAGGGTGAAGTACAGGCGCTTCAAGGCCGGAGTGATTTCCCCTTGCACCAAGGGCCCGCTTTCCATGAGCAGGAGCACGTCTGGACGGATCTTGCAGAATTGCTCGTAAACCGCCACCAGCACCGGCTTGAGAGCGGCCAGGCCCGCCTCGGCATCGGATTCCCGGCAGAGCTGCGCCGCTAAAGTCAGGGGGCCGTTCACCGCGGCCACGCAGCCTCGTTGCGACTTGACCACCTCGAAGATGCGGCGCGCGGCTTCCAGGGCCTGGGCCAGGCGTCCTTGCTCCAGGGAAAAGGACTCGAAAGACTGGGGCGGCGCTCCCACCATGGGCCGGTCATCAGCCCAACGCAGTTCGCAGCCGCAGGCCTCGGCCAATAGGCTGAAATGGAAACCGGCCACCACCCCGTCCAGGTCCAGGAGATCGGCGGTCTTGGCCAGGCTGTTGGCCCAGATGGTGGCGTCGGAAGTAAGTTCCTGGTGGGGAACCCCGCCAACCCTGGCGGTGATGCCTCTCAGAAGCGGCACATAAGCCGGTCGGGGCAGGGGCTCCCCACTCAGGAACTTAAGGAATATTTCTCTTCCGCTGGCCATGCCTACCCAGCCGCGCGCTTAAGGAGCGCGTCAAGGTCGATCTGGATGTCATGGGTAATGGGATGGCCGGGCGGCAGGTACTCGTTTTCGATCATCACTCCGCAGCCCGGGCAATAGAATTCAACCAGGCGGCAGAAGTCCGGGTTTGGCCGGAAACCGTAGGGCTGGCCGTCGGTGAGCGAAGGATAGACCTCCTCCAGCGGCTTCTCGGCCACCAGGCAACCCTTCTTGTAGTTTTCGCGGGCGTCGATCAGATCCTGGCCGCAACGCTGGCAACACCACTTTTGTTTGTCCAGGTCGATCTCAAGATACTCGGTGATCCTGATTTTCATGACAGGGCAACCTTTTCCAAAATGCAGTGGTTGAATTGGTCCACCCAAAGACGCCAATCACCGGGCACCAGGGCGGTGGTCTCCTGGCTCTCCACCAGGGCGGGGCCCTGCAGCTCGTGGCCCGGCAGAAGTGCGTCGCGGTCATAGACCGGGATCTCCAGAGCCGGGCCGCCGGGTTTTAGATAAACCGGGCGCGAGCCCTTGCGCGCCTCTTGGGCGCTCTGGGCCGGAGCCAAGACATGCTCTTTGATTTGGTGATGAGTGATGCCGGCCTGTGCCACCAGGTTCACGGTGGTTATCACCAGGCCGCCGCCGGCAGGCTCGCCCGCCGCGCTCAGCAAGGCTGATGCCTGCTCCGCGGCCTGGCTCACTTTTTTGGGGTCCTGGAAAAAGCCGGGCTCGGCCGCCACCCGCACCTCGCTTTGGCCGCCAGCGGCGCGCACCAGGAGCTCGGCCAGCCAGTCGATCTCATTCTCGGCAAAGCCCTCTCCGCGCATGTCCTTGAGGGCTTCGGACTGCATGGCCTCCAGAGGCGCGGCCAATCCGTCCAGCTTCTGGCCGGGCTTTAAGGCCTGGTCCACCCGCCGGTAGTACACATGCCCCACGTCCAGGCTGGAGGAGCCGAAGGCGGAAAACACCGCCGAGTGAGGCGTGAAAACTATTTTGGGCAAACCGGCGGTCTCGGCCACTCCGCAGGCGTGGGCCGGGCCGGCGCCGCCGTAAACCACCAAAAGCGGCTGGCCGCCTTGGGGCCAGACTTCTTTTTTGAGCTTTTCCACCTCTTGGCCCATGGTCTGGTCCACCAGGGTCTTGATGGCCAGCGCCGCTTCCTGCACTGAGACGCCCAGGGGTTCGGCAATCTTGGCCTGGATGGCCTGGGTCGCCTTGTCCAGATGCAGTTTCATGCCGCCGCCCAGGAAGAACTCCGGGTCCAGGATGCCCAGCACCAGGTCGGCGTCGGTCACGGTTGGTTCTTGGCCGCCCAGGCCGAAGCAGGCCGGGCCGGGCAGGGAACCGGCCGACTGGGGACCCACGAAAAGCTTGCCCTCCTGCACCCGGGCGATGGAGCCGCCGCCGGCCCCGATGGCCTTGATGCCCAGCATGGGCAGGTTCACGCCGAAGCCTTCCACGTTGGGTTCCAGCTCATAGCTGGGAGCGCCGTTTATCACGAATCCCACGTCGAAGGAGGTGCCGCCCATGTCGGCCGAGATGAGATCGGCTGATCGGTAGAGCCCGGCCAAGAGCTTGGCTCCCAAGAGACCTGCCGCGGGTCCGGAGTTGTAGGTGTTGAGCGCCCGCGTCTTGGCCACCCGGGCCACGTTGCCGTTGTTGTGGCCGATGAAAAGCGTTTTGGCATAGAGCTTCCGCCGCAGGTCCTCACCGGCCTTGTAGAGTAGCCGCACCAGGGGGGCGTGGATGTAGGCGTTTAGCACCGCGGCGTTGGTGCGCTGGGTCTGGCCCGGGCGGCGGCTGATGTCCGAGGAGAGGAAAATGGAAACCGAGCCCAGATAGTCGCGGGGATATTCCCGTTTCACCACCCGGCGCACCAGGCGTTCGTTGGCCGGGTTGAGGTCCGCGTTCGTGAGCGCCACCACCAGGCAGCGGGCCCCCCGGTCGATGAGTTCCTGGGCTGCGGCCAGGGTGGCTTCCTCGTCCGGGGCGCTCAGCACCTCGCCCGCGGGCGACACCTCCTCCTTAAGGCTCATGATCATGTCGGGAAACACCAGGGGCGACCCGCCGGCGGCTTCGCCGGTCATGTCGATATCCTCCGCGCCGGAGGTGATGAGCAGGCCAATCTTGCTGCCGTTGCGCTGAATGATGGTGTTGGTGCCGATAGTGTTGGAGAAGCGCACTATGTCCGTCTGATAAAGAAGCTTTTGCGCGTCCAGGCCCAGGCGCATGGCGCCGGCCATGATGCACTCCTGAAAGCAGACGGTCAGGTCGTGCGGGGTGGTGGACACTTTTACCGTGGCCACCTCGCCGTCCTTGACAAAGAAACCGTCAGTAAAGGTGCCGCCGGTATCGATGTCTATGGTGCAACCCATCGCGATCCCCCTTGGGAAATGGTTGTTGGCTTATTTAGTTTGTCGCGGTCCCGTCCATGCCCCGGACGCCGCGGGCCTAAGCTTCGCCGGAGCGCTTCATGATCCCGTGCAGCACGAAATCGCAGATTTTGTCTATGGTGGTCTCCAGCGAAAGCGAGCCTTGCGGCCGATACCAGCGCATGTGCCAGTTGATGATGCCGAATATGTTGAAGGCCTGGATCCGCAGCTCTGTGTCGCGCAGCAGCCCGAGATCGGCCAG
>CAZDRW010000148.1:0-7597 GCA_964507555.1 uncultured Desulfarculaceae bacterium | reverse complement strand
ACCCGGGTCACCATTCCCAAGCCGCGCGAAATCAATGACATCATCGACGACTACGTGATTGAGCAGGAGCGCGCCAAGAAAATCCTGGCCGTGGCCGTGCACAACCACTACAAGCGCATAGACGCCAAAGTCGACACCTCCGGGGTGGAACTGCAGAAGTCCAACATCATGATGATCGGGCCCACCGGCAGCGGCAAGACGCTTCTGGCCCAGACCCTGGCCCGCATCCTGAACGTGCCATTCACCATCGCCGACGCCACCACCCTCACCGAGGCGGGTTATGTGGGCGAGGACGTGGAAAACATCATCCTCAATCTGCTGCAAGCCGCGGACTATGACGTGGAGCGCGCCCAGCGTGGCATCGTTTATATAGACGAGATCGACAAGGTGGCCCGTAAGAGCGAAAACCCCTCCATCACCCGCGACGTCAGCGGCGAGGGCGTGCAGCAGGCGCTTCTAAAGATCATCGAAGGCACCCTGGCCTCGGTGCCCCCCAAGGGCGGCCGCAAGCATCCACAGCAGGAGTTCGTCAAGGTGGACACCACCAACATCCTGTTCATCTGCGGCGGCGCCTTCGTGGGCCTGGACAAGATCGTCAAGAACCGCATCGGCGCCAAGATGATGGGCTTCACCGCCAGCATACGCGATCATAATGAAGAAACGCCTTTGGGCGACATTCTGGCCATGTGCCAGCCCGAGGACCTGATCCGCTTCGGTCTAATCCCCGAGTTCGTGGGTCGGCTGCCGGTGGTGGCCACTCTGGACGAACTCAGCGAGGATGCCTTGATCCGCATTCTGCGTGAGCCTAAAAACGCCCTGACCAGGCAGTACGCCAAGTTGTTCGAGATGGAGGGCGTGGAGCTTAAGTTCACCGACGAGGCCTTGCAGGCGGTGGCCAAGCTGGCTCTGGAGCGCAAAAGCGGCGCTCGCGGCCTGCGCTCCATCCTGGAAGCGGCCATGCTCGACATCATGTACGACCTGCCTTCCCTGAAGAACGTGCAGGAGGTGCTGGTGGGCGAAGAGGTGATCTTAGAAGGTGAGCAGCCCCTGCTCCTGTACTCCAACCAGGCAGAGTACGCCTGATGAGCCATGGCGCCCCTAAATGGGACGCGGGAAGATAGGCCTTGGGCGACGAACATAATCCAAGAGACGTGATTAAGCGGCCGCTATCGGCCGTGAGAGGACCATTTATGCGAGCGCCATTATTGCCGCTCCGGGATATCGTGGTTTTTCCGCACATGGTGGCCCCCCTGTTCGTGGGTCGGGAGCGCTCGGTGAGCGCCCTGGAATACGCCATGCGCCATGGCAAGACCATCTTCCTGGCCACCCAGCGCGATGCCCGGGTGGATGAGCCCGGCCCAGACGATATTTACCAAATCGGCACGGTGAGCACCGTGCTGCAACTCCTGCGCCTGCCCGACGGCACGGTCAAAGCCCTGATCGAGGGCAAGCACCGGGCCCGGTTGGAGTCCTATCTGCCCCGGGAGGATCTCTTCCTGGTGGAGCTGGAAACCTTGGAGGACCTGGAAGAAGCCAGCCTGGAGTCAGAGGCCCTGATCCGCTCGGTGAATGCGGCCTTCGAGCAGTTCGCCAAGCTGCAGAAAAAGATCCCCCAGGAGGTCGTCCTCAGCGTTTCCTCCCTGGAAAAACCGGGTCAGCTGGCCGACACTGTGGTGGGGCACCTGCCGCTTAAGCTGGACGACAAGCAGCGCCTTCTGGAAACCGGAGACCCCAACCGCAGGTTGGAGCGGCTCTACGAGTTGATGAGGGCGGAGATCGAGATCCTCCAGATCGAGCAGCGCCTCAAAAGCCGGGTCAAGCGCCAGATGGAGAAGACCCAGCGCGAGTACTATCTGAATGAGCAGATGCGCGCCATCCAAAAGGAGATGGGGGAAAAGGAAGACCTCAAGGGCGAGGTCAAGGAGCTGGAGGAAAAGCTCAAAAAGAAGCGCATGCCCCGCGATGCCATGGAAAAGGTCAAGGCAGAGCTAAAAAAGCTGAAGATGATGTCGCCCATGAGCGCCGAAGCCACCGTGGTGCGCAATTACGTGGACTGGCTCATGGCCATACCCTGGTATGAGCACACCCGCGACAAATTGGACATCAAGGAGGCCCAGCGTATTCTGGACGAGGATCATTACGGCCTGGAAAAGCCCAAGGAGCGCATCCTGGAGTTTTTGGCCGTGCAATCCATGGTCCGCAAGATCAAGGGCCCCATCCTCTGCTTCGTGGGCCCCCCCGGCGTGGGCAAGACTTCTTTAGCCCGCTCCATCGCCCGGTCCATGGGCCGCAACTTCATCCGGCTGTCTTTGGGCGGCGTGCGCGACGAGGCCGAGATCCGCGGCCACCGGCGCACTTATATCGGGGCCATGCCCGGTAAGATCGTCCAGTCCATGCGCCGGGCCGGCTCGGTAAACCCGGTGTTCTGCCTGGACGAGGTGGATAAGATGTCCACCGACTTCCGTGGCGATCCCTCGGCCGCGCTTTTGGAGGTGCTGGACCCGGAGCAGAACTTCGCCTTCAACGATCACTATCTGGACGTGGATTACAATCTCTCCGAGGTGATGTTCATCACCACGGCCAACACCCTCTACTCCATTCCGGCGCCCTTGCAGGACCGCATGGAAATCATCCGGCTACCCGGCTACACCGAACTGGAAAAGCTGGCCATCGCCCAGCAGTTCCTCCTGCCCAAGCAGGCCAAGGCCAATGGGCTAAAAGCCGAACAGGCCCAGTTCAGCGACCAGGCCATCCTGGAGGTGATCCAGCGCTACACCCGGGAGGCCGGAGTGCGCAATTTGGAGCGGGAAATCGCCTCCATCTGCCGCAAGGTAACCAAGAAACTGGTCATCGCCGACGACCGCGAAGGTACGGTACGGGTGCCGGTGAGCGCGGTGGAGGGCTACCTGGGCGTGCCCAGGTTCCGTTACGGCCTGCCTGAGGAGCGCGACTTCGTGGGCCTGGCCAACGGCCTGGCCTGGACCGAGGTGGGCGGCGAGGTGCTTACCACCGAGGCCATGATCATGCCCGGCAAGGGCAAGCTCACCATTACCGGCAAGCTGGGCGAGGTAATGCAGGAATCGGCCCAGGCCGCGCTTTCTTACGTGCGCTCCCGCGCCCGCAGTCTGGGGCTGCCCGATGACTTCTACACCAAGGTGGATCTGCACATCCACGTTCCCGAGGGCGCCATTCCCAAGGACGGCCCTTCGGCCGGCATCACCTTGGCCACCGCCTTGGTCAGCGCGCTCACCCGCATCCCCGTGCGGGCCGATGTGGCCATGACCGGCGAGATCACCTTGCGCGGCAGGGTGCTACCCATCGGCGGCCTGCGCGAGAAGATCCTGGCCGCCCACCGGGTGAACATCAAGAAGGTCCTGATCCCCAAGGAAAACGAGAAGGACATCAAGGAAATACCGCAGAAGGTCCTCAAAGCGGTGGAATTGGTGCCGGTGGAGAGCATGGACGAGGTGCTGCGCCAGGCCCTGGCCGTGGAGGACCCGGACGACATCTTCAATGGCCCCAGCGAGCCCTGGTGCCTGCCCGAAAAGCCGGAGAACGGCGAGGGCTCCGAGGTATTGGCGCACTGAATCGGCGCGCTGCTACGGGTTGGTTTGGACGTAAAATCGCCTTGCAGCCCGGACTTTTAGATAAAAGAGGCAATGGCGGGCAGGCTGAATGCAATCCTCTTGACAGCCGGTCCGCTGCCTGATAAATAGAAATGCCTTTGACAAAGGCCCCGGGGCAAATAGCCCCGCCGTGAATGGCCCTGATTCCAATGCGGGCGGGTAGCTCAGTTGGGAGAGCATCGGCCTTACAAGCCGGGGGTCACAGGTTCAAGTCCTGTTCCGCCTACCATCACACCCAGGTCAGGCGCGGTGGGGAGAGCGGGAAGGGGCCGGGGGGGCGCAAGCCTACCTGCTCCAGGATGAAAGTACATACGATTTACACGGGGGCGTAGCTCAGCTTTGGTTAGAGCGCCGGCCTGTCACGCCGGAGGTCGCGAGTTCAAGTCTCGTCGTCCCCGCCAAAAAATAAAAGGGGTCAGTCCAGATGGGCTGGCCCCTTTCTTTATTGAGCGGTGGCGTAATGCGGCAGGCGCAAGCGCGCCATAACCTGTCAGCGGTGCGGATTTTCAGGCGGAGGGCAGGTATGAACCTCCAGCGGGAAGGTGTCCGAGCCGTCCGTGGAGATTAGTATCACGCCTCCGCAACTTCCATCCGTTGATTTGCATTCCAGCCAATAGTTCCCGTCCGACTCTTTCAGGACATCGCTGCGGGCGCCAAACCACCAATTGTTATAGGCCCCCTGGTGACCCTGGCCGATCACGATGTCCTTGCACCAGGCGCTGCCGCCATTGGCTCCTGTTATTTTCAGGTCTCCACGGATAGCGAAATTCAGTTTGTCCGGCCAGTCGGAGCTGCTCCTTGCGCCTATCGCAATGTCGGCCCTATCCTTGAAATAGCGGGCGACTTTTTCGGAGCCGTGCCTGCCGGCGCGGACCGTGATGTATCCTTTGCTCCCGTCGCGATGCGAGTGAGCGCCGTCCCAGGGCTGGCCGTCGGTGATGGAGTAGCTTATTTCGTAAAAACTGAAACCATTAACTCCGGTGAAATACACGTTGTTGTCGTGCACGGTTGTGCCGAAAACCGGCGGCGCGCACAAGAGCAGAGCCGTCATGGCGGCGAATACATAAAAGCGTTTCATGTGTCGACCCATGGTTTATAAAATCTCTCCTCGCGCAAGCATGCCGGCCGTGCCTTGGCACTGCCCGCGGATTGATTTAATTGTTATTAACAAACTTGTTATGGTTGATCACCGTTTCAAGGATTTTATCGCCGTGGTGATTGGGGTCCCCCGCATAATCCATCATCACCACCCCCAGCCGGTAGCCTCCCGCGTAATTATCGTTAAGCCAGTCATAAATTTGCTGGTTTTCATAGTCGGCATAACGTCCGGGCGTGTCCCCCGTAGCGTCGCCCTCTCCGCTCAGAAAAGTGATGAACAAGGTGTTGGGATCGCCGCTTCCAAAACAAATCCTGGCCAGCGCGATGTTCTGACGGATTTCCCGGTACTTGGTTTCGGCGGCGCCTGACCAGGACCAGGCCTTGGCCCAGTCGTAGTGATCCTCCACGATGTAAATAAGGTCGCCGTAGCTGCCTTTATCGCGCCCTTGGTAATAGGTGGCGTCGTCCTCCCAATGCACGCTAAAGCCTTTGAGCTGGCTGGTGTCGTCCCTGCCCATGATGACGATTCTGCCCCTGACCTTGCCCACGGTGGGCACCACCTTCTCATAATGAAAAAGGTCGCTGGGGTATTTGGCGATTTGGTCGTTGATCCTTTTCCAGAAGTTGTCGGCCGATTCGCTGGTGTGTTCCTGCTTGATCAGGAAAATGACGAATTCGGTTGGATGGTCATTTAGGAAAGTCTCAGCCGCGTCGAGCGCGTCGGTGAAATGCTGCTCAAGGTAATAAGGCCCGTGATGAAATCTCAGGGTTCCATTCTCATAGGCGAGACGGATGTCGAAGAAGCGGATTCCCATCTTGAGCTGATCGCTGATGGGATAGGTCTGGCAGGACACCATCTCGATGACCGGCACAATCCAGCCGTTTTCCTTGCAGTGATCGCGGTCCGTGGCCGAATCGTGGGTGCCGGGCAGGCTGAGCTGGGTGATGAGCGCATCGTCGGGCAGGTCCTTCATCCAGTTCTCATTGCTGGGATAGGAGGCGGGGGTCACCTCGTAGGCCCAAACCGTTCCCGCTTGGGCGGAAAACAGCAAAATCGCCAGAGCAAGCGCCGTTAGCACGCTGGCTGCGCTTTTCAGCATCGAGAACGCTTTCATGACCGGGCTGGTCTTGGCGTGGTGTAAGTCTTTTGTTTTGCCTGCCATTCGCCTGGGCGGAAAAGGGGCCTGTACGGAAGGTGTCATAGAGCGGCTCCGGTAATTGCTATCTACTGGAAGGACCCCGCTTCTTGTGAAGCCAGGCTGGATTGAAACCAATACGGACCTCAGTATAGTTGAGCCCTGAATGGCTAGTCAACAAAACGGTCTTATCAGATAGGAAGTCTGGTCGTTGATAGGCGGCGCTGCTGGAATTGGTGGCGAATAAAGCTCAGTACGAATGGCGTTTTGACCGGTCAGGGTCTGTCCCCTCATGGGGGCCGCGAGTTCAAGTCTCGTCGTCCCCGCCACAAAATACAAAAGGGGCCAGTCCACATGGGCTGGCCCCTTTGCTTATCGCTATGGCGGATCGCTTGCCCGGCATTACGCGCCGGCCGCAAGCGCTCCCCGGCCTGTCAGCGGTTATTGCTAGGCGGAGGGCAGGTATGAACCCTCAGCGGGAAGGTGTCCGAGCCGTCCGTGTAGATAAGTATCAGTCCTCCGCAATGGCCGTCCCTTGATTTGCATTCCAGCCAGCGGTTCCCGTCCACCTCTTTCATGACATCGCTGCGCGCGCCGATCCACCAATTATTATAGCCGGACCACGTGTGACCCTGGCCGATCGCCACGCCCTTGCATAGGGCGCTGCCGCCGTTAGGCCCTGTTATTTCCAGGTCTCCATGAATAGCGAAATTCAGTTTGTCCGGCCAGTGGACGCTGGTCCTGGTGGCCACCGCCAGGTCGGCCCTATCCTTGAACCAGCTGGCAACGTCTTCTGAGCCGTGCCTGCCGGCGCGGACCGTGATGTATCCCGTGTGCCCGTCGCGATGCGAGTGAGCGCCGTCCCAGGGCTGGCCGTCGGTGATGTGGTACCCTGTCATGCGAAAACGAAAACCATGAACACCGGTGAAATACACGTTGTTGTCGTGCACGGATGTGCCGAAAACCGGCGGCGCGCACAAAAACAGAATCATTATTGCGGCGAATAGGTAAAGGCGTTTCATGTGTTGCCCCCTGGCGTGCAAAATCTACTTTGGCTCAGGCATGGATTTAGTTATTGCTGACAAACTTGTTTTGTTTGATCAGCGTATCAATGATTTCAAAGCCGTTGTGGTCGGAGTTACCCGCATAATCCATGACCACGATCCCCGCCCGGACCCCGCTTTCGGCATCCCGTCGAATCCAGTCATTGATATGCTTGTTTACATAATCAGCATAATGAGCCGGCGTATGAAACGGATCGCCCTCTCCGCTCAGGAAGGTGAGGAACAAGGTGTTTGGATTGCCGCCTGCAGAACAAATCATGGCCTGCGCCACGTTCTGGCGGGCCTCCCGGTACTTGGTTGAGGTGTACACGGTCTTCAGGCTGTAGTGGTCCTCCACCACATAGACTAGATCCTTATCGCTTCCTTCATAATGAGTGGTGTTGTCGTCCCAATGCACGCGATAGCCCTTGAGATGGCTGGTGTCTGCCCTGCCCAAGATTATGATCTTGCCCCTGGCCCCGCCCACGGTGGGCACCTTTTTTTCCAAATAAAAGAGGCTGCTGGGGTAGCCGGAGATTTGATTGTTGACCCTATCCCAGAAGTTGCCGGCCGATTCGCTGGTGTGCTCCTGCTTGATCAGGAAAATGACGAATTCGGTTGGATGGTCGTTTAGGAAACTCTCAGCCGCGTCGAGCGCGTCGGTGAAATGCTGCTCAAGGTAATAAGGCCCGTG
>CAZDRW010000147.1:5944-7629 GCA_964507555.1 uncultured Desulfarculaceae bacterium | reverse complement strand
AAGATGTTAGTCAATCCCGAGCTGAGGGCCGAACGACTAGGCAAGATTGGCAAAGGAGCACCCCTTTAGCATGTTCGGGCAACTCATCATCAGCGGCATTTCCATCGGCGCCACCTATGCGCTCATGGCCCTTGCCATGGTCATCATTTATAAAACCAGCGAGGTCTTGAATTTCGCCCAGGGCGACATGGCCATGCTGAGCGCCTTTGTGGCTTACTTTATCTTGGAAGACAAAGGCCTGGGCTTTGCCCTCGCCTTTCCCCTGGCCATGGCTTTTGCCTTCGCCCTGGGCGCGGTTTTGGAGTTCGGCTTTTTGCGCCGGGCCAAGGAGCCTACGGTGCTCGGCCTCATTATAATCACCCTGGGCCTGCAGATGATCCTCTACGGCCTGGCTTCCTGGCGCTGGGGTTCCGATCAAAAAAACTTTCCCTTCCCAGTGAGCGACTTCGAGGTGCACCAAATCCTGCCCGACGTAGTGATCAGCAATTTGAATCTGGTCACTCTGGGTTGGGCCCTTTTGCTCATGCTTCTGTTATTCGCGTTTTTCCGCTACACCAAGGTGGGGGTGGCCATGAAGGCCACCCAGCAGAACCACACCGTGGCCCGCATAATGGGCATCCGGGTTAACCGCATTCTCATGCTGACCTGGGGCATCAGTTCCATGGTGGGCGCTTCCGCCGCTTTTCTGATCGCCTCCACCGACACCCTGGATCCCAACCTAATGTGGAACCCGCAGTTAAAGGGTTTTTCCGCCGCGGTGCTGGGCGGCATGACCAGCCTGCCCGGCGCGGTTGCCGGCGGGTTCATCCTAGGCGTGCTGGAGAACCTGTTCGGTGGCTATGTGTCGGTAGAATTTAAAAGCGTGGTGGCTTTCGCCGTCATCGTACTCATTCTATGCGTGCGGCCCAGCGGACTTTTCGCTCGGCACTACGTGCGCAAGGTCTGACGCAACAAACCACGGCCAGCGGCCGGCGGCAAAAATGTCTGTAAATCGCGGAAGCCGGTGGGCGGGAGCTTATTGGCGAAAAGGGCCGCGAGGGATTCCATAGGGAGGCAACAAGGCCCGGCTCGGCTTGGGAGCGGATTGAAATTGCGCTCACTTTTGGGCTTGGCAAAGGTTCAAGGGATCAAAAGGAGGGAAACATGGCGAAGAGGCTATTCATGGCGGCGGCACTCTTGGCGGCCCTGGCCTTGGCCGGCGGCGCCTGGGCGGGCGTGACCAAAGGCGTAACTGACACCACCATCAAAATCGGGCAATGGGGCCCCCAGACCGGACCGGCCGCCCTGTGGGGCGCGGTGGCCCGGGGCACTGGCGTTTATTTCGAGCTCATCAACTCGGAGGGCGGCATCAACGGCCGCAAAATCGATTACTACATGCGCGATGACGCCTATCAACCAAACCGAACCAAGGCCATAGTCAAAGATCTCTATGAAAACGTCGGCGTGTTCGGCTTCGCTTCGGGCGTGGGCACCTCGCCGGGCATGGCGGTGATGCCTTATCTGGTGAAAAACCAGATCCCCTGGGTGGGCTCCGCCTCGGGTTCCACCCACTGGGCCTACCCACCCAAGAAAACCATCTTCGCGGTGTATCCCAATTATCCCGACGAGGCCAAGGTTCTGGTGCGCTACGCCATGGACACCCTAGGCAAGAAAAAGATCGGCTTCCTGTATCAGAACGATGATTA
>CAZDRW010000147.1:0-5934 GCA_964507555.1 uncultured Desulfarculaceae bacterium | reverse complement strand
CGATGATTACGGCAAAGGCGGTCTGGTCGGCGCGCAAGCGGAAATGAAAAAACGCGGCCAGAAGCTGGTGGCCGAAGTACCCACCGAGGTGATGGACACCGACCTTTCCAGCCATGTGCTCAAGCTGAAACAAGCCGGGGCGGATGCGGTGATTTTGTGGCTGCTGCCTAAGCAGGCGGCCATCACCTTGGGCACGGCGGCCAAACTGGGCTACAAGCCCCAATGGATGGCCAGCTCCACCTTGAGCGACGCGCCGCTAATGTTCAAGATCACCAAGGGCCTGTGGAAGGGCGTGGTCTTCGGCAACTTCGCCGAGCTGCCCGACAGCAAGAATCCCCTTATGCTCAAGTATCACAAGGCTCAGCAGAAATACGCTCCCAAGGAGCGCTGGGGCGTGTTCTTCTACGCCGGCTTCGGCTTTGTGGAGCCCATGGTGGAAGGCTTGAAGCGGGCGGGCAAGAACCTTTCCGTGGACAGCTTTGTCAAGGCCATGGAGACCATCAAGGACTTCCAGGGTATTTTCGGCAAAGTGACCTACGGCCCGGACCGGCGCCAGGGCATCCGCCAGGTGTTCATCGCCAAGTGCGAGGACAAAGGCCAGGCCAAGAAGCTGTCCGATTGGATCGACGCTGAATAAACTACCCCACCGCGAGCAGCAACGGGGTATCGGCGGGAAGCTATACAGTGCGTCGCGAGCGGCGGACTATTAGACCCGCGACGAAAAAACCAGGGGGCGGGCGCTGCCCGCCCCCACCATCTATAGCCGGGCCGGGGGGCTGCCCGGCCCCGGAACAACCAGGTATGAGCTTTTTTGAAGTCAAGGACCTTAGCATGGTTTTCGGCGGGCTGACCGCCCTGAGCCAGGTTTCGCTATCCGTGGAGCAGGGCTCCATCATGGCGGTGATCGGCCCCAACGGCGCCGGCAAGACCACTCTGTTCAACTGCATCACCGGGCTTTACAAGCCCACCTCGGGCAGCATCCGCTTCAAGGACCAGGAGGTCTTGGGGAAAAGCCCGCATCAGATAGCAGCCCTGGGAGTTGGCCGCACCTTTCAAAACATAGAGCTCTTCAGCAAGATGAGCACCCTGGACAATCTGCTGCTGGGCCGTCATTTGCACATGAAAACCGGGGTGTGGTCGGGCTCCACTTTCTTCAGCCGCCGCAGCCGGGCGGCCAAGGAAGAGATCGCCCACCGGCACAAGGTTGAGGAGATAATCGATTTCCTCGACCTGCAGGCTGCCCGGAACCGATTCGTGGGAGGGCTGCCATACGGCGTGCAAAAGAAAGTGGAATTGGGCCGGGCCTTGGCCATGGAGCCTGAGCTGCTTTTATTGGACGAGCCGGTGGCCGGCATGAACCTGGAGGAAAAACAAGACCTCATCTTCTGGCTGGGCGACATCCAGGACGAGTTTGGCGTGACCCTGCTCATCATCGAGCACGACATGCGGCTGGTCATGGAAATCAGCAATCAGATCATGGTGCTCAACTACGGGGAGCCCATCGCCTACGGCACGCCGGACCAAGTGCAAAACCATCCCGAAGTGCTCAAGGCCTACCTGGGCGACCAATCGGCTGATCTGGGACCGGCCGGCCCGGCCGGGGAGGCGGCCCATGCTTGAGGTCAAAAACATAGAAACCCTCTACGGCCTGGTCGTGGCGTTAAGAGGGGTCAGCCTTAAGCTGAGCGAAAACAAGATCACCGCCATCCTGGGGGCCAACGGCGCGGGCAAGTCCACCCTCATCAAGACCATCATGGGGCTCATAGAGGACCAGCCGGACAAGGGAACCATCTGGCTGGATGATAAACGCATTGACGGCAAGGACACCGAGGACATCGTGCGCCTGGGTCTGGCCTATGTGCCGGAGGGACGCGAGGTTTTCGAGGAGCTCACCGTCATGGAAAACCTGCTCATGGGCGCCTACACCCGCGGAGGCTCCCAAACCAAATCCGATCTTAAAATGGTGCTGGACCTCTTTCCCCGTTTGGCGGAGCGCGGGAAGCAATTGGCCGGCACCCTTTCCGGCGGCGAGCAGCAAATGCTGGCCATCGGCCGTGCACTCATGATGCGGCCCCGCATCATGTTTCTGGATGAGCCTTCCCTGGGCCTCAGCCCGCTATTGGTCCAAGAGATTTTCCGCACCATCAGCCAGGTCAACCGAGAGCTGGGCACCACCATCCTCTTGGTGGAGCAGAACGCCAACATGGCTCTCAGCGTATGCCATCATGGTTATGTCATGGAGAACGGCCGCTTCGTGCTGGCCGGCACCCCGCAGGAACTCATGGCCGACGAAGACGTGCGCGAGTTTTACCTGGGCATCAGAAGCGAAGTGTCGGTCAAAGGCTACCAGCGTTACAAACGTAAGAAGCGCTGGCGCTAACACCCAGCCCTGCAACCTCGGATCAAGCTGTCCTCAAATTGGCTTATGCATAATCGCGGCGGGTGCGATCGTCGCGTGAGCTGCGGCCAGGCTCCCCTGCTCAGTAGTAGCCGTTGATTATGTTGGAGCTTAAAGAGCTGGCCAGGTCGAAAGCCTGCTCACGCACCTGCATTAGGCTGGGGCGGGAGAGGTCCTTGGCAAAAGCCTCCTTATCCACTTCCTGGATTTGCTTCAGCTTCAGACGCAAGGATTCGGTCCAACCGCCTTCCCCCACCAAGATCGAGCGCACTTTGTCAAAGGCGCCGGTCACCCGCTCGCCAAATCCTTCGCTCATTTCCAGGCGGCCCTGTACCGTGGCTCTAAGGCCCACCTGCTCCATCAGGCCGGCTTTATCTTCCAAAGGACGCACCACGCGGTCTTTCAGCGAGGGGCGCAGCAAATCCGCGTGCGCGTCCATGTAGCGCACCAGGTCATTGTAGGAAGCGATGACCTGGGAGATTTCCTGGGTGATGACCTCCGGGCCCTGGGACACGTCAAGATTAAGCGGCGACACCGTGGAATCCTTGATGGCCGCTGTTACATGACCGCCGTCAAGCTCCAGGGTGTTGCTGCTTTGATCGCGCAATGCGCCCTGCACCACCACCCGCGCCGCCCGCGAGGGCGGGGAAGCGCTCAGGCCGTACTCGCTGGCCAGGTCAAAGCCTTCGGGGTCGCTGATGTAAAAGTCGCTGCCCTGGCCCGTCTCGGTGCTGGTGATTGCCAAGCGTACCGTGCGGTTCATGGGACGGCTGCGGGGCGCGGGATCGTAGGCGTCCTCCTCCCCATAAACCACCTTGGCGTTGATGCGCGAATCCACCCCGTTTATGGCGCGGGCCACGGTGGCCAAAAACTCTTCGTTGCTGTCCACCTGGGAGCTGCTGTTGGCCACGCTGACGCTGACTGTGTGTTCTTGGCCGCCCACCGTGACCGTGAGATCGTAATCACCGGCATCCAAGCCCACCGGCTCCACCGGATTCAACGGGGTGGAAAGGATCGTCTTGGACGCGGCCGGGTGGCGGATCTCAACCGTGTGCCGGGCGGGCGTGACGGCCAACTCATCCGCCGTGGCGGTTAGCGCCTCCGGTTGGGTGCTCACGGCCGTCTTGGCCCTCAGCACCAAATCGCTCTCCGGCACATGCAGGCTGTCTATTTGGCGCGAGAGGTCGTCGATTTTTTTATAAACCGTATCGAGCACGTTCTGTTGCTCGATCTTGCGCAATGACTGGCGTATTTCGCTGGAGTTGCCGGAGACATAAAGGCCGGCGGCGCTGGAAAGATCGGGGGGCGGGCTCTCAGGGGCATCCACGGGCGGATAGACGCCGTCCGAGGTGATCAGAAGGGGACCGTCCTTCAGCCCCTTGTATTTAACGGTTATGCTCACCGCGCGTTCGTCCCCCGCCGTGAAAAGAGTACACCCATCCGTATCTCTTATCGGCTCGCGCGCGCTTTTTCTTTAGGCTTTTTTCGCCAATACCGCAGATAGCTGGCTTAAGTCTCCCGGCAAGGCGTCCAACTTACCCTTGGCTGCCAGCAAGCGGTTATAAGTCTCCCATAAGCGTTCTGGGGAAATGTCTCCCGCCTCAGCCATGGCCACCAACTGATCCAGGGCCTGCAAGGCCATATCAGCGTTCTTACAGATCAAGAGCAGATCGCAGCCCGCCAGATAAGCCCGCAGCGCCGCCTGGTCCGGCTCCATCTCCGCCGCCAAGGCTCCCATCTCCAAATCGTCGGAAAGCACCAGCCCCTTGAAGCCGAGATCCCTTCGCAACACACCTTGTATCACCTGGGGTGAGATAGAGGCGGGCCGCTCGGCATCCAAGGCTTCAAACACCGCATGACAGACCATGATGCCGGCCACCCCCGCCGATACCGCCCGGCGGAAGGGCTTCAATTCCATTGACTCCAGTTGGTCGCGGCTCAAGCCGACCCTGGGCCGAACTTTATGGGTGTCGGCCGTGGTGCGGCCTATGCCGGGAAAGTGCTTGGCGCAGGCCAGGCAACCGGCGTCTTGCTGGCCGGCGATAAAGGCCGCGCCCAACTCGGCCACCCGTTCGGGGTCCGCCCCCAGACTGCGGCGCACCATAATTCCTTGGGCAACTGCGTTGACATCCAAAACCGGGGCCAGATTCCAGTTAAAACCGGCCGCCTTCAGTTCCCTGCCCAGGCGCGCGCCATGGGCCCTCAATTCCTGCGCATCAGCCTGGCCCAGCTGCGCCAGGTCAGGACCATCGCAGAAGGGCTCGTGCAAGCGGGCCACGCTGCCCCCTTCTTGGTCCACCATAACGAAAAGCGGCGGCCGCTCAGCCTGGGACGCGGCCCGGCGCAGGCGATAGTTGAGCTCCCAAACTTGGACCGGCGATTCCACGTTGCGGGCGAAAAGGATAATTCCGCCCAAGCCCTCGCTGCCCACCATGCGCAACTCGCGCTCGCTGGCGGAAGGGCCCTCCAGGCCCACCACCAAGGACTGAGCCAGGATCGATCGGACCGTGGGCATCATGGCTTGCTCTCCCCTTGTTCGCGCAGCACCTTTTCCGCGGCTTTCAAGTCCTCTTCGTCGGGAAAACGGGTGGAAGCCGTGGACTGAGTTGGTCCCCGAAAATTGAAATTTCCTTTGAAATCGCAGCGGAAAACCAAGGTGTGCCGCACGCCGCCGGCGGCCAATACACCTAGCGGAACCCGCCAACGCACCCAGCCTCCGGTGGTTTCGGGCTGCACTTTGGCCGTGGCCACGGTTAGCGGCCAGGCTTTGGTCACCTCTCCGGGCAGATTCATGGTCAAACTAACATAATGCCCGGTCATGCCGCCGGCCAACAGCCGGGCAGCCTTGGCGGCGGCCGGGTCGCTAGGCCCGGCGGCAGGCTTGCGTTCATCCAACTCTAGGCCCGGCCGCAGGTTGCGGTCCGGGAGATCGCCTTCCAGGGATTCCAGCCAAGCTGTCATGCGATAGGTGTATTTGGTCAGGCCCAAGATGCCGGTGCCGATCTGCTCCACCTGGAAACGCACCCGCCGCGCCGCCACAACATCGAGCCATTCGAACTCCAGGCGCTCGGCCACCACGAGTCGGCCATTTTGCACTTCGCGGCGCTGTTGCGGCACAGGGAAAACGATCGTCTCCAAATCGGCCCGGCTGTCCTTGGCCAATTGGGCGGGAAGATCAAGCCGCACCTCCATCACCCCGTTGCCGGCTTCATTGAGGGTCAATTCCACTTCATAGTCAAAGCAACCCGGTAAAAAAACCAGGAGCGCCAATAACAGAAACCAGCCAGCCGGACCATTTTGCAGTTTACTCACGATGCGCCCTCCACCCGGCTTCGCACGCTCTTGCGCTGCTCAGGCGGCAAGTCAAGATCGGCCTTGAAGTCCACGGCAAAAACCAAGGGGCCTTTATGGCCCAGAAAACTGTCCAAAGGCACCGACCAGGTGACCTTGCGTTTGTCATCCGATACCTGGGGTTGAATGGAAAGCCCGGCCAAGCTGGCGGCATGGGCTGTCTTGATCTGGCCCGGCACCTCCAG
>CAZDRW010000146.1:3850-7681 GCA_964507555.1 uncultured Desulfarculaceae bacterium | reverse complement strand
TGACCGATCACTACCTAGCCGACAGCTACCGCGGCCTCCCGCCGATTGACCTAGCTGCCGTGGAGCCGCTCAAGGCGGGAGAGGCGGCAGCCGCACAACAGGGTCCTGCTTACGAGCGCTACGCTTTAAGCGAAAATGGGGTGTCGCCCCGGGCCGTCCCCGGCGTGGGCGCTTCCTTGGTGCTGGCCGACAGCGACGAGCATGACAGCCATGGACATATCACCGAGAGCGCCGAGGTGCGCATCGCCCAACATGAAAAGCGACTGCGCAAGTTTGACGGCCTGCGCGAGGAGGTGATACCTCCCGAGTTCGACGGTCCCGAGGAGGCCGAACTGCTTTTGGTATCCTGGGGCAGTTCTAAAGGGGCGGTGTCCGAGGCGGCCGAGCGCTTGGCCGGCCAGGGCAAGAAAGTGGCCACCTGCCATTTCAGCCAGGTATGGCCGCTACGCCCTGACCAATTTCTGCCTCGCTTTGAGGAGGCGCTAAAGGTGGTGATGGTGGAGATGAACGCCAACGGTCAACTTGCCAGATTAATCCGCCGGGAGGCAGGTTTTCAGGTAGACCAATTGATCAACCGTTACGATGGGCGTCCCTTTACACCGGAGTACATTCTTAACGGGCTAGCCGGGTAAGCGAGGTAGCATATGGCCACTATAGAAGACTATGGCGATTTTGAAACCGCATGGTGTCCAGGCTGCGGCAACTTCGGCATTCGGGCGGCGCTAATCCAGGCCTTGGCGGAAAGCGGCCTGGAACCTCATGGAATAGTGATGGTGAGCGGCATCGGCCAGGCGGCCAAGATGCCCCATTATTTGCGTTGTAACGGCTTTAACGGCCTGCATGGCCGATCGGTGCCGGCGGCTACCGGCATCGCCCTGGCCAACCACGGCCTGAAGGTTATCGTGAATAGCGGAGACGGCTGCAACTATGGTGAGGGCGGCAACCATTTCCTGGCTGCCTTGAGGCGCAATATCGACATCACCTTGTTGGTGCACGACAACCAGATATATGGACTGACCAAGGGCCAGGCTAGCCCGACCTCGCAGCAAGGCATGGTCACCAAGGCGCAGCCTGACGGCCAGCGCTCGCGGGCCTTCAATCCGGTGGCCACCGCAGTGGCCAATAAGGTCTCCTTCGTGGCACGCGGGTTTGCCGGCGACCAGGAACAGTTGGCGGGCCTAATCAAACAAGCCATCGCACACAAGGGCTTCAGCTTGGTTGATATCATGCAGCCCTGCGTCTCGTTCAACAAGGTTAACACCTGGGCCTGGTACAAACAACGCTGCCAGCCCCTGCCCCAGGAGCACAACCCGACGGATTGGCACCAGGCGCTGAGGCAGTCCGACAAGTTCGGGGATGTCATACCAACCGGCATAATCTACCGGAACGAGGAGGCCAAGCCCTTCAGTGAGCACTTCGACATCCTGGACAAGGGGCCCCTCTACAGCCAAGACACCGACCAGGGTAAGCTCAAAGAGGTGATGCTGAAATACGCCTAAGAAGCCAGCGAGACAAAGAACTCAAACCGGGGGAGCTAAAAGCATGGCTCCCCCGTCTTCGTTAAAAAAGGTGTGCGCCATGAAATCTTTTCGCAAGGAACTCTGGTTCCAAGTGCCGACCCGCAGGGCCTATATAAATATCACCCCCGAGGTAGAGGACGCCTTGGCCGACAGCGGG
This sequence comes from uncultured Desulfarculaceae bacterium, assembly GCA_964507555.1. Classification (GTDB taxonomy): domain Bacteria; phylum Desulfobacterota; class Desulfarculia; order Desulfarculales; family Desulfarculaceae; genus Desulfocarbo. The sequence continues at coordinate 6,004 of CAZDRW010000146.1, read as the reverse complement.
ATAATCGAGGGCCTTTGCCTGGTCAACGCCATGCATATCACGGCCAGCGTGTTCATCAATGACGACCAGCGCGGCTTGCATCAGGATTATGACGAGTGGCTGGAGCGGCTGGCGCCCCATGCGCCGGTGGAGCAATACCGCCACAACGTGGGTGAGGACAACGCCGACGCCCACATGAAACGGCAGATCATGGGACGCGAGGTGGTGATGGCGGTCACAGAGGGCCGCCTGGACCTGGGCACCTGGGAGCGGATCTTCTATGGCGAGTTCGACGGCCGCCGCAAGAAACGCGCACTCATTAAAATAATTGGCGAATAGGCAAGCCTAGCCGGGAGCCTTGCTTATTAAACCGGCCGGCGGCAGGCTTGCCACGTATTTTATCCGACCACCCAGACCGCCAAGTCGCTGGCTTTGGCCAATACCTTGTCGCTCACATGGCCCAGCCAAAAAGCGCCGCCTTCGCCGCGGCGTCCCAACACCACGGTGCCACAATCGCTTTTTACGGCCTCCTTGAGGATTGCGTTGGATATACTGCCACTCCTCCGGCTGCTTATGGTCCGAATCCGGTCAGGATCAAGACCATGCTCCTTAAAGAGCAGGAGGGCTTGGCTATTGAAGCTGGCGCTTTGCTCACTGTCATAGTGATCTAGTTCGCGGGCCATCTCTTTGCTTTCGTCCTCTTCCGGTTCAACCGATGGCAGCGAGTCCAGATCTGGTCCGGCGTGGAAAAGAGTCACTTCGTAGTCGCGGCTGCCCATTAGCATGAAAGCCAGGTGGTCCACTGCCCGCAACGATCCCCGGGAGTTGTCCACAGCACAGAGGATGCGGCGGTTTTTCACTTTCCCGCCCACCACCCACACCGCCACCCGGTCGGCGTGCTGCACCACCTTGTTGGTCACACTGCCCAGGAAAAGTTCCTGGACCTTTGATAGGCCGCGCCGGCCCAACACGATGGCGTCATAAAGGCCTTGGCTTCCCTCGAGGACCAGATCCCTGGCCAGGCCCAGCCCCCTAGTTTGAGCCTTGTCGCTGATGCGGTCCGCTTTAAATCCGGTCGCTTTGAGGCGCTCGCTGGCCTTGTCGGTTACGGCGCTCGCTCGCTCATGCATCAGTTGCTGCATGCGTTGGGCCAAGCGGAAGTTCTGCGCATCATGCGGATCGCCATGTAAAACCGGCGGCGGGACCGAGCGCACCACATGATAAACGGTGGCCCAGAGGTCTGGAATCGCCAGGGACATGAGGCCCACGTAATCAACCGCCCACAGGGCATGATTGGACCCGTCCACCCCGATAAGAACTTTCTTATCCATTGGTCCCCTCCTTATAGGCTATAGCGCGCTGCTTTACCCGGCAGTTTGGCTGGCGCATAGGCGCCGGTTCGCGCCAATTGCCCGGAGGCCGCGGGAATCGCGGACCTCTTTTATTTCTGTAAATAGCTTAGGGCGATAAGTAGGAGGGCTAAATAGATTCCAGGCCCCAATTTGAGAAGATGTGGGCCTCAATCTTGGCCTTAAATGGCGGGGTTCCCCCAGATAGACTTGTCATGGGCAAGGCTTTAGTCCACGTTCCAGCCCACCAGCCTGGGCAGCCACAGCACCATGTCGGGCCAATAGGTGCATGACAGCAGGACGCCGATTTGGATGAGAATCCAGGGCATGACAGCCCGAGATACATAAATTAAATTTCGGTTGGTCATGGAGCCGGTGATATAAAGGCTCACTCCCAAAGGCGGCGTGCAGTAGCCGATGGCAAGGTTCACGGTCATCAGAAGCCCAAAATGCACTGGATTTATGCCGTACTTGTCCAGCATGGGCAGAAAGATGGGTCCCAGGATAAGAGTGGCGCTGATGATGTCCATGAACATGCCCACAATTAAGAGCAGGATGTTGATCGCAAACAGGAATATCCAGGGGCTCTCTATGGCGCCAACCACCAGTTCGCTGATCTTGGCGGGGATGGCTTCCAGGGTCAAAAAGCGGCCAAAGGTGGTGGCTCCGGCAACTATGATGAGCAGGGTGGCGCTGGTAACCGCCGAGTTGACCATGACGGTGCGTACGGTCTTATAGCCGATGCTGCGATGGATGAAGAGTTCCACCAACAAGGCGTACACGCAGGCCACCACCGCGGCCTCGTTGGCCGTGAAGGCGCCGGAGA
>CAZDRW010000146.1:0-3840 GCA_964507555.1 uncultured Desulfarculaceae bacterium | reverse complement strand
CGCCGGAGAAGATGCCTCCGAAAATGATCACCGGCAGCATCAGGGACCAAAAACCCTTGGCCAGCGCATCCAAGGTATCTGGCCAGGAAGGCTTGGGCGCTCGAACAAATCCGGGCGACCTTTTGGCCCAGATATAGGCATAGCCACACATGCCGGCCATTATTAGAACGCCCGGCGCAAAGCCGGTCAGAAAGAGGCCTTCCAGGGAAACGGCGCTGACCATTGAGTAGAGAATCATGGAAATGGACGGAGGGATGATTACGCCCAGATTGGGGGCGGCGGTCATGCAGCCGATGGAAAATTTCTCGCCATACTTGTTGTTCATCAGGGCCGGAATCATGAACCCGCCGATGGCCACCACCGTGGCCACGGTGGAGCCGCTGATGGCGCCGAACAGGCCGCAGGCCAACACGCCGGCCATGGCCAGGCCGCCCGGCAGCCAGCCCACCAGCACGTTGGCCAAGCGCACCAGCTTGGCCACAATAGAACCGGCGGTCATGATGTTCCCGCAAAGAATGAAAAATAGCACCACCACCAGGGAAAAGTTGTCCAACGAGCGGAACATGCTTTCCGCGATTACTAAAAGAGAAATGTTGGTGAATAAGAGAAAGCCAGCCAAGGCAGTGAAAAACAAACAAATAAATACCGGCACCGTGGCCGCCATGGCTCCCAATAGGACCAGGATGATGACCAAAATCACCAAAGTCAGATGATCCATGGGTAAATAGCCCCGCCAAGTTGGGTGGTCAGTCCAGGGTCGTCATTTGCGCAGGTTGTTTAAACAGGTTCCTACAGGCTAAAAAAAATACACTACAAAAAACGGACCACAGTCATATTGCACTGATATTATTTGATAAAAATTGTTTGGTTTTGTTGGGCAGGAGAAATGGCGTTTCCTATCATTGGGGACTTAAGCAAAGATCGTTGTTTGTAACCTACTGTAATTTAACCAAAACGCTAATTGGAAAGCACGCTTCCGGCATTTGATGATGAAATGAAGGTCAGCCTTCCAGCTCTGAGAGGCCCGGCTTTAATGCCCTAGCGGGCAGAAACGTTCCAGGTTGAGTAGTGCCGCAGCTCCGGAAATGGTGATGCCGAAAAACACCACGGGAAGGTTGCCTGCGGCGGCCAGGATTGAATCGATGGTGTTGTTGCAAAGACTGGATCCGGTGGCCAGAACCAAGTCGCTTTGAGAAACCGCTGCGGCTAGGTCCGTGCGGCCGTCTTTAATACGCACGCCAGCTATTTTTTGCCCGATGTTGTCTGGATCAAGATCTAAAACGCTTAATTCATAGTGTTTCGCTAAAGCTTCAGCCAAGGCTGGTTGTAAGCCCACTAAAGTCAACCGTCTGGTTTCCTGGTGACGCTGAGACAGGTACTCAATCAGCTTGGGCGCGCACAGGCCTGGCTCCTGGTCGCGGCAATGTATGGTGCCATCCACCAAACCCAAATGGCGCAAGATTGCGTTGGTGGATGCGCAGAAAACAGAAACATTGAAGCGGTCATCCAAATCCAATGCAAGCAATTCTGCCACAGTGCCTTGATAGTCACGGAATGAATCGGTGAAAGACTGTCCAGCGCTGCCTTGGAATCTTGCCTCCAGGATGCGCTCTTTGCCTTTTTGCAATGGAAAATCCTGCCTGTCCGGCCTGCCTATGGCCTGCTTGGCGGTGAGCGGCTTCACCTTTACTTGCACCACTTCATGCAACAGATTATTTTCTTTAACTATATCAGCGAAAGTCAGCCGAAAATTATCCAGGATTTTCATTGATCCCCTCCATTGCTGCTCAGATAGAATGACGCAAGCCGATGAGCGCAGTTAAACATAATACCCCAATCAGACCAGGACAATAATTAGTTTAAGTGGGCATGGCATGCATATTTCCAAGTTCGTAATAAGACCATCCAAGCTTAAATCTGTTGCAGGCAAGCGGGGGATAAACATGTTATCCTATAGGCCAAATTTGCATCTGCCCGCGACCGAAGGATTTGACCTATCGTCGGCCTTTTTTTGCCGACCAGCCGCCGGCGGGGGGCGGATATTCTTTAGAACCGGGGCGCGTAGCGCCCTTTAGCCTTACAAATGGAGATGCGCGCTATGGCCGAGGGTCGGGCCGGATTGGATCAGCTTTGCGTTAATACCATCCGTATGCTGGCGGTGGATATGGTGGAGGCGGCTAACTCTGGCCACCCAGGAATGCCGCTGGGCGCGGCGCCCATGGCTTATGTCGTGTGGTCGCGGTTTTTGCGCCATAACCCTGCCGACCCTGCCTGGCCGGCCCGAGACCGTTTCGTGCTCTCCGCCGGCCACGGCTCTGCCTTGCTTTATGCGCTTTTACATCTGGCGGGCTACGGTCTGACCCTGGAAGAGGTCAAGAACTTTCGTCAGTGGGGCTCGATCACCGCGGGCCATCCTGAACATGGTCTTTGCCCCGGCGTTGAAGCCACCACCGGCCCCCTGGGTCAAGGCTTTGCCATGGGCGTGGGAATGGCCATGGCCCAGCGCTATCTGGCCGGCCGCTATCACAGGCCCGGTTTTCCTGTTATGGATCACCACGTGTATGCCATCGTCTCGGACGGAGACCTCATGGAGGGCGTGGCCTCGGAAGCCGCCTCTTTGGCCGGCGCCTTGGGATTGGGCCGTCTGGTCTATCTCTACGACGACAACCATATTTCCATTGAGGGCGGCACGGAGCTGACTTTCACCGAAGATGTGGGCAAACGCTTCGAGGCCTATGGCTGGCAAGTTTTGCGTGTCACCGACGGCAATGACCTGCAGGCTATCGAGCAGGCGATAAATGAAGCCCGGGCTGACAGCGAGCGGCCCAGCTTGATCTGCGTGCGCACCCACATCGGCTACGGCAGCCCCAAGGTCGACACTTCCGGCGTACACGGCGAACCCCTGGGCGCCGAAGGCGCTAAAGCCACCCGCCAAACGCTGGGCATGCCAGCTGAGGCTTTTTCAATCCCGGCCCAGGTCAAGGAACACATGGGCCAGGCCTTGCAGCGGGGCAAGAATTGGCAGGACGAGTGGCAGCAGCTCTTGGCTGGCTACCAAGCGAAACATGCTGATGAAGCGGCCGAGTTCAAGCGGGTGCTGTCCGGCGAATTGCCGCAGGGCTGGCAGGAAGCCGCGCCGCTATTCCAGCCGCAGGACGGCCCCCTGGCCACCCGGGCGGCCTCGGGCAAGGTGCTCAACGCCCTGGCCGTGGCCCTGCCGGAGCTGGTGGGCGGCTCGGCCGATTTGGCCCCTTCCACCAAAACCATCATCGCCGGCTCGGGCGACATGCGGGGGCGCGGGGCCGAATGCGGCCGCAACATCCATTTCGGGGTGCGCGAACATGGCATGGCCGCGGCGGTGAACGGCATGGCATTGCATGGCGGGGTGATCCCTTACGGTGCCACCTTCTTTGTTTTCTCCGATTACTGTCGCCCCAGCCTGCGCTTGGCGGCACTCATGAAATGCCGCTCAATTTTCGTTTTCACCCATGACAGCCTAGGCGTGGGTGAGGACGGTCCCACCCATCAGCCGGTGGAGCACTTGGCCTCGCTAAGGGCCATGCCTGGCATGACCACAATCCGGCCAGCGGACGCCAATGAGACCGCTGCGGCCTGGCAGGTGGCCTTGCAGCGTAACAAACCAACCTGCCTGGTGCTGACGCGCCAAAAGCTGCCCATCCTGGATCCGCGCCTGTATGCTGTAAACCAAGGCGTGGCCAAGGGCGCTTACCTGCTCAACGAGGGTGGCGGCTCGCTCCAACTCATCCTCATAGCTAGTGGATCGGAGGTCCACCTGGCCATGGAGGCGGCCAAGGAGCTTAAGACCAAGGGGATCAAGGT
>CAZDRW010000145.1:289-7716 GCA_964507555.1 uncultured Desulfarculaceae bacterium | reverse complement strand
CTGCGCGGTGCTGGCCTACAACTACTTTGACGTGGACATGGGCGAGGCGCCCCACGGCCGGGCCGTGCCGGTGGCCACCGGCATCAAACGGGTGCTGCCCGACCGGGTGGTGTTCACCTACCAGGGCGACGGCGACATCGCGGCCATCGGCACTGGCGGCACGGTGCACGCAGCCAACCGCGGCGAGAACATCACCGTGATCTTCGTCAACAACGGCACCTACGGCATGACCGGCGGCCAGATGGCGCCCACCACCCTGGACGGCATGGGCTCCACCACCACCCCCGGCGGCCGCAAGGTCGCCCGCGACGGCTATCCCCTGGATCTGACCCAGATGCTGGCCGTGGCCGGCGGCTCGGTCTATTTGGAGCGGGTGGCGGTGAATTCGCCCAAGAACATCAAGAAAGCCAAAAAGGCCATCAAGAAGGCCTTCCAGGCCCAGTTGGACGGCAAGGGCTTCAGCTTGGTGGAGATACTCTCCGGCTGCCCCACCAACTGGAAGATGAGCCCTATCAAGGCCATGGAATTTATCGATACAACCATGACCGGCATCTTCCCTCTGGGAGTTATCAAAGATAAGACCGGCTATGACGAGAAGCAGGGGGAGGAGTCATGACCATCAAGAGTGTATTTGCCGGCTTCGGCGGCCAGGGCGTGCTGCTTATGGGCTACATCCTGGCGTTCACCGGCATGCGTATAGGCAAACACGTAACCTATCTGCCTTCCTACGGCGCCGAGGTGCGCGGCGGCACGGCCAACTGCACGGTGGTGGTCTCCGACCAGGAGATCGCCAGCCCCGTGGCCTCCTCGCCCGACTTCGCGGTGGTGATGAACAACCCCAGCCTAATCCGTTTCTCCACCGTGGTGCGCACGGCCGGGGGCCTGCTTCTCAACGACGACCTGGTGCATTCGCCGGTCAAGCGCAGCGACCTCACGGTGCTTCGCATTCCGGTAAGCACCCTGGCCCACGAGCTGGGCGAGGACCGCTCGGCCAACGTGGTCATGGTGGGCGCCTTTGCCGAATTGAGCCAGGTGGCCCCGTTGGAGGCATTCAAGGAAGCCCTGGCCGACACCGGCCTGGGCAAGAAGCCCAAAGTCCTGGAAATGAACCGGAAGGCCCTGGAAGTCGGCGCCGAGGCGGCCCGCAAGGCCCTGCAAAAGGAGAAGTCGGCATGACCGTCAAGCAAATATCCATAGAGATACCCAACCAACCCGGCCAGATGGCCAAAATCAGCGAGATGATGGGCGACGCCGGCGTCAACCTCATCGCGCTCTTCGTCTCCACCAAGACCCCCGGTGGGGTGGGCCTGATGCGCTTTGTGGCCGATAACCCGGACAAGGCCATCAACACGCTTAACAGCAACGGCATCGAGGTGCAGGTGGACGAGGTGCTGGCCGCGGAGACGCCCCACCACGCGGGCGGGTTATTGGCTGTGCTGAATCCGCTCAAGCGGGCCAAGGTCAACGTGAGCTATCTGTATCCCTGCATCCAGACCGGCGAAGCCACCATCCTTATCCTGGGCGCCGACGACATCAAGGCTGGCGCCGAAGCCCTCAAGAAGGACTGGATCCGGCTCTACGGCGAAGAGATCTATAACATGTAAAGCGAAGGCGGTTCGTTTAGAGCCGCTACGAATTGGAAATGGAGAAGACGTCTCCGTTTAGGCGGGGGCGTCTTTTTATTTCATTGAAAATAAAAGGGAAACAAATCCGCAGTTTCAGTATTTTCGTGTCTGCAAAGATGTCAAAAGAGCTCGTTTCAATCTATCGTATTTGAGATATTGCAAAGTTTCATATTTCTGCTCAAATATCTTATCGTATTCAATCTTTAATTGAGAAATTAAAACCATTTTATACAATAATGGTGCATAACAAATAATACCGTACCTCTTTACATCGCCAAACGCGTGCAGATTTCGTATTTGAATCGGGTTTCCATGAGAAAAGTCATTTCGCGCAGAATATATTTGATAATATATTTTCTGCGCAAGATTAACTCCGGTTACTATTTTAACGCCCTTACGGTTCTTCTTAATGATTCTATATTTTTTATGAGATAGTATTTCTTCCGATAAAAAACTACAATCAATATGGTGTAAAACGTCTTTATAGCCAACCTGATTGATTTTTTTATGAACCAGTACCTCAAAGGCGCTCACCCAAAGTGAAATGCTAGATCCATAGTCGTATATTGTTCCTTGGTTCCTAAAAGGAATAGAAGAAGCCTGATATGCCATTTCAAGGGATCTAAATAAAGAAGTCAGGCTCCATTCATTTTTTCTGCCTTTTATATATCTCTTCTCCCATTTTTTTAATATCTCTTTTGTAATCACACTGTCGTAGCTAATGTTTGACAATCTTGGTGCCAACTCTGGAGAACACTGGCCGACAAATTTTTCGCTACTGTCTAAGCCGCGAATTGATGGGCTATGTGTTATCAAATCCTCATAATCTTTATCTGGCATAATTGGATAGAAATCAAAATAATTTGAAAAGTTAGGAGAGGAGGTGGCCCAACCCCTAACTAAGAACTCGGCCCAAGATTCGATAATTACACTAACAGCATATATATTGCGAAAAGCTACCAGTGCTTCTATTTCCCTCAGAGAATCTGGCGCATCTCTTCTGCACAATAATATTGCAGGGGTTATCTTGCGTCCGAATGGATCTGTGAAACCGTCTATTAGTCTTTTTACTGTTGCGTGGGCTTCAGCTAGCTCCTGTACTCTCGCGTCCGATATAGGTACAAGAGCCAAATACTCATTTTCGAAAGAACTACTAATAGACAAGTTATGTAAAACAAATAGCATTTCCCAAGACGACATCTAAACATACCAATCTTTTCTAAATGCCTCACCACATCTTATTGCTCTCGACGACCGGCACGCCGAGATCGGCCAGCTTGCCTCTAACCGCCGCCAGGTCCGCCGCGTTGCGGAAGCTGTGCTGCAAGTCTTTTTGCGCGGTTTTGAGCTTGAGCCCCTGGCTGCGGGGATGCACGCTGGCTCCGGTGATGTCGCCGAGAGGCACCGAATAATTGAACAGCTCGCTGGTGATGTAACTAAGATCCTTGGCCCGCATCAGGCCTTGCAAAGCTTCGCTCACGATGGTGCCGCCCTTTAGCCACAGCCAGCTGCGCTTGGCCTGGGCGTCGCCGGGTAGGTTGTCCAGCACGGAGAGCAAGGTGGAGCCGCCGGCGAACCGGTTGATTTCATCCGGCCCCAGCATCATGAAAAGCAGGCGCTTGTCGGTTAGCACCAGCGCGTTGTCCGCGTCATACACCTTGAGGACGCCCAGGCCGCCGCCCGAGCCGCTGGTGGAGGAAAACAAATCCTTGAACCCGGCGGAAACCCGCTTGACCGGCGCGGCCATGGCCAGGACATGCTCGCCATTCACGGGGGGCATGTCAGACACATAAGCCGGATGGAACTCCTCGGTGAAGGGCTGGCCCAGTTGGTTGCTCTCAAAGGTGGAATATTTCTGGGAGCGCTGGCGGGTGCCGCGCCAGATGTTCATTAGCTGGAGTCCGCCCACCACGATCACGAAGACCGCGCCGCCCATGATGATAACAGGTGGGAGTTGAAAATAGATCAGCACCCCCATTACCACCACAGCCATGGCAATGACGCCTAAGACACCCAACAGGCCAGAAGTCTTGCGCGAAATCATAGTTTTTCCATTATCAGCTTGAGGGATCGGTTTCGGTTTTATTCCTGTTGGCTCTTAAGCGGGCCTTGGCCTGCTCCAGGTATCGCAGCCGCTCCAGAAAGACTTTTTCCCGGCCCCGGTCCGTGGGCCGGTAATAGCGCTTGCCCTGCAGGCGATCGGGCAGATATTCCTGCCCCACCACCGCGTCCTGGTGGTCATGGGCATACTCATAGCCCTTGGCGTAGCCTATGTCTTTCATGAGCCGGGTGGGCGCGTTGCGGGCGTAGAGCGGCACTTCCAGATTACCCAGGCGCTCGATGTCGGACTTGACCGCGCTCTCGGCCGTATAAATGGCGTTGCTCTTGGGCGCGCAGGCCAGATAAACCGCAGCCTGGGCCAGAGCCAGGCCGCCCTCGGGCATGCCCAGGAGATCAAAGGCTTTCAGCGCCGCGGTGCACTGGTTAAGCGCGAAGGGATCGGCCAGGCCCACGTCCTCGGAGGCGAAGCGGATCATGCGGCGCAGCAGGTAATGAGGCTCCTCGCCCGCCTCCAGCATGCGGTAGAGCCAATAGAGCGCCGCGTCCGGGTCAGAGGCGCGCAAGGACTTGTGCAGGGCGCTGATCAGGTTGTAGTGCTCCTCGCGGTCCTTGTCGTAGCGCAGCGCCCTTTTGCCCACCGCTTCCTCGGCCTGGGCCAGGTCTATGAGCCGGCGGCCCCCCGCCTCCAGGCGCGCGCCCTGCACCGCCACCTCCAACGCGCCCAAGAGCCGGCGGGCGTCGCCAAAGGCGGTGGCGATGAAATGCTCCCGCGCCTCCGGCGTGAGCTCCACCTTGAGCCTCCCCAGGCCGCGCTCCTGGTCGCTTATCGCCCGGTCCAGGATCAGGGCCAGGTCGTCTTCGGACAAGGGATGCAACACCAATACCCGCAGGCGGGAAAGCAGCGCGGGAATGATCTCGAAGCTGGGATTTTCGGTGGTCGCGCCCAAGAGGATCACCACCCCGCTTTCGGCGTGGGGCAAGAGCGCGTCCTGCTGGGCCTTGTTGAAGCGGTGGATCTCGTCCACGAAAAGCACGGTCCGGCGGCCTTTTTTCAAGAGCTTGCGTGCCGCCTCCACCACCCGGCGGATGTCGGCCACGCCGGAGAGCACCGCCGAAAACTCCACGAAATCGGCGTTCCAATGCTGAGCCACCAGGCGGGCCAGGGTGGTCTTGCCGGTGCCGGGCGGCCCCCAAAATACCATGGAGTTGGGTTGGCCGGCCTCCAAGAGCCGGCTCAGCGCCCTGCCCTGGCCCACCACCTGTTCCTGCCCCACGTACTCGGCCAGGTTGGCCGGGCGCAGGCGGTCGGCCAAGGGAGCGTGGGAAGAGACGGCGGCCGGCTCGGTCCCGGCGTCCTTGTCAAACAGCTCCAATATTCGATTCTCCGTTGAGCCAGCAGTGCATACGCTGACGCCAGTCGGGCCGGCGGCATAGCTCCTCGATTTGGGGTATGGCTTCCTCGGCCGCCTCCGCGCCCAGGTCCATGATTTCCTTGGCCCGGGCGAAGTCCAGCCAATGGATGTGCCCCACCTTGGGCTTTAAGGCCAAATGGGCCTGGGATAGCATTATCTCGCCCATGCGGGCCAGCATGATATCGCCGGCCCTGAGATAGGCATCCAGCGCCTGGTGGGGCGGAGCGGCCACCTCGATATTCCTATCCACCCCCACCGCCAGCACCCGGGCTCCCTGCTGCTCCAGAGCCAGCTCCACCGGCACCAGGCAAGCCACCCCGCCGTCGGCCAGGTGGCGCTCGCCGATCACCACCGGCGGGGAGATGCCGGGCACCGAGGAGGATGCCAGCACCGCCTTGCGCAAATCGCCTTGGGCCAAAGCCACCGGCTGGCCGGTCAGCATATCGGTGGCCGCAGCCATGAAGCGGATGTGCATGTACTCTATGCGGGCATTGGGAAGAAAAAAATCAATCACGTTTTTAAAATAGTCCTCGCCCATGACCGAGGCTTCCATGAGCAAGGCCTTGACCATCTGGCCCTGGCTAAGGAAACGGGCCAAGCGGTCGCCCAGGCTGCGCCAGGAAATCTCCTGTTCCTGGGCCACCAGAGCCCTGATCTTGGGGTGATTGGCCAGGCGGGAAGTTGCGAACTCCATTACCCTTTGCCGCATCACCGCGGGATGATTGCCCAAAGCGTAACCAGCCCCGGCCACGGCTCCGGAACTGGTGCCCACGATGGTGTTAATCGGCACCCCATGTGTGTGCAGCACCTCAAGGACTCCCACATGGGCGAATCCTCGCGCGCCTCCGCCACCCAGGGCCAGGGTTATGCCTTGCTCAAACTTGGGGCTGGCACTTTTTTTCACTATTGGCACCTCTTTACAGATTTGAAAGGTGCGATTATAATCTTGCCTTTAAAAATAAAGTCCGGGTTCAACCCAGCCTTTAGCGTCATTATATACCAATAACGCTTAGGGAAAACGGTTGGACCAAATCTTGGCGAAAAAGGGAGGTGAACGGCTTGGAAGTCCAGGTTCAGGATAACAACGTGGAAAAGGCGCTCAAAATATTGAAGCGCAAGCTGACCAAGGAAGGCATTTTCCGCCAGCTTAAGGACCGCCGTTGGGCTGAAAAGCCTTCGGACCAAAAGCGCCGCAAAGAGCGGCAGGCCAAACGCCGCCTGCGCCGCCAGATGGCTCGCACCCGCGCCAAGGCCAGCAGCTAGCCTCCACGGATTATAAAAGAAAAGCGGCCGTTTCCCATGGGAAGCGGCCGCCTTCTTATGACTGCAGAAGCCTGGCTTAAGCCGCCAGCTTATCCCAGGCGAATATGCCGAAGTAAACCGCGAACCCCAGCAGAAACACCGCGCACACCCCCACCACCACTCTATGCACCCTGTCTGTGATAAAGCGCCGGCCCTTGGAAACCACCGCCGAGACCAGGCTGTACCACACCAAATCCGAGCCGACGTGGCCCAAATAAAACAGCAACAAACCCCACCAGCCCAGCCCGCTGGCCATGGCCATGGCCGTGAGGCTAAGACCCACCGTGGCCCACCACAGGGACCAGTAGGGGTTGGCCAACGACAGCAACACCCCGTCGCGCACCGGTCCGGCCGCCGTGGCCGCACCTGCATTCAAATCCAGGTGCAGGCCGGGCAGCGAGCGCAACATGCCGGCGCCCATCCAAAGCAATATCACCGCACCCACCCCGGCGATGGCTCCTGAAACGGCAGGTTTAGTTAATACACTGCCCAGGCCCGCCACCAAGGCCAGCAAAAGCGCGCCTTCCAGAAGCGCGTGGCCCAGGGTGATCAGGGGGCCGGCCTTGAAGCCCTGGCGGGCGGCGTGGGTTATGGTGACCGCCAGCACCGGTCCGGGCATCACCGCGCCGGAAAGCCCGATGACAAAAGCCGTGGCAACCAGGGCCACCGGGCCCATCTGACCAACGCTGGAGGCGTCCACTAGGTTCAGGCCTTGGGAGCTGCCAAGAAGGCGGCGAAAGCCTGCCAGGTGCTCCAGATGTCGGCTTTGTGGCTGATCTCGAACGGAGAATGCATGGATAGAAGCGCCGGCCCCACGTCCACGATCTCCATGCCGTAGACCGCCAAGAGCTTGGCAATGGTGCCGCCGCCGCCCTCGTCGATCTTGCCCATGCCGGCGGCCTGCCAGGTGACGCCAGCCTTATCCCACACCTTGCGCAGCCAGGCCACGTACTCGGCGTTGGCGTCGGCCGCGCCGTACTTGCCGCCGTGGCCGGTGTACTTGGTGAGGGTCACGCCGTAGCCCATG
>CAZDRW010000145.1:0-279 GCA_964507555.1 uncultured Desulfarculaceae bacterium | reverse complement strand
TAGGCGGCGTTGTTCTTTTCGTGCACCTCGGGGTAATCCGGGTCCAGGGCCGCGTTCACGTCGGCGCTTAAGGCCCGGCTGCGGGCCAAGGTCTGGCCCATGGAAAGATAGCCCGGCTTCTCCTTGGCCTTTTCCATGAGCTTGGCCACCGCCAATTCCAAAAAGCGGCTGCTGGCGCTGGTGGAGCCTTCCGAGCCGATCTCTTCCTTATCGGAAAAAAGGCCCAGGCAGCTCATGGCGGGGTTCCTGAGGTTCAGCAGGGCCTCCATGGCGCAAAAA
>CAZDRW010000144.1:0-7733 GCA_964507555.1 uncultured Desulfarculaceae bacterium | reverse complement strand
AACGATGCCCAATTTGATCGGGATGCCGCATTCGCTCCGCCGAAGGTCGTGCAGCCTGCGATGCGGAATCCTGGTTTTCTCAGAAGCATCCTTTGACGCGCCGGGCAGGCCGGTTTAACCTTGGAGGAACTGGCGAAGCGAACCGGCCTTTCCAAGGGGCTTTTATCCAAGGTGGAGAACCACCGGACCTCCCCGCCCATCGCCACCCTGGCCAAAATCGCCGAGGGGCTGGCCACGCCCATCGCCGCCTTTTTCGAAGAAGACTCCCTGCCCCCGGAACCGCTCAGCTTGGTCAGGCGCAATGACCGGCAGATGGCGGCCGGGCCGGTGGTGAAGTCGGGACCCTATACCTATTTCTCTTTGACTCGGCTTAAACAGCGCCGCTGTATGGAGCCGTTGGTGGTGGTCTTTAAACCCGGCGCCCGGCCGGACTCCGACCGAGTGGATCACCCGGGCGAGGAACTGGTCTATGTGCTGAGCGGCCGGATCAAGTTTTTCTATGGCCGGAGCGAATACATCCTGGAGCCCGGGGACGCGGTGCATTTCGATTCCAGCGTGCCGCACAAGGCCTCGGCCCTGGACGGGATACCGGCCGAGTGCTTGATTGTTGTGGGAGCGCCGGGCTAGCCGCCGTTCCCGAGGAGCCTTCCATGAAAAGCGATCTCGCCAAAAAGGGGCCGCAGCGGATCGCCCAGCGTTCCCTGCTGCGTTGCCTGGGCATGGATGAAGAGGACCTGGCCAAGCCATTTATCGGCTTGGTCAACGGCTTCAACGAGATCACCCCGGGCAATCTTCACCTGGGGGAACTGACCCGGGAAGTCAAAGCCGGGGTCTTGCAGGCCGGAGGGGTGCCCATCGAGTTTCCCATGATCGGGGTCTGCGACGGCATCGTCATGGGCCACGAGGGCATGCACTATTCCCTGCCCAGCCGGGAGCTGATCGCCGACTCCATAGAGTTGATGACCCGGGCCCATTGCTTCGACGGCCTGGTCATGATCACCAACTGCGACAAGATCAACCCGGCCTGCCTCATGGCCGCGGCTCGGCTGGACATACCCTCGGTGATCCTAAGCGGCGGACCGATGCTGCCCGGCAGCCTGAACGGAGAGGCCATCGATGTCACCGCCACTTTTGAGCTGCCGGGCCGGCTGGCCGCCGGCAGCGCGAGCCGGGAAGAGGCCGACCGCCTGGAGGCCGCCGCTTGTCCCACGGCTGGTTCCTGCGCCGGGCTGTTTACCGCCAACTCCATGAATTGCATGATCGAGGCGCTGGGCATGGGCCTGCCGTTCAACGGCACCATACCGGCCCCCTATTCCCAGCGCCGCGTCTTGGCCCGGAGGGCCGGGCGGGCGGTCATGGGCCTCTGGCGACGGGACATCCGTCCCTCGGCCATCATGACCCGTCAGGCCTTTGCCAATGCCATCGCCGTGGACATGGCCATCGGCGGCTCCTCCAACACGCTCTTGCACCTCATGGCTGTTGCCCAAGAAGCCGGGGTGAAACTGGGGCTGGACGACTTTGAGCGGATCGGCCTGGTCACGCCCAACCTGGCCCGCATCTCCCCTTCGGGCCGTCACCATTTGCTGGACCTCCACCTGGCCGGCGGCATCCCGGCGGTGATGAGCCTTTTGGCCGAGCGGGGCCTGGTGGATCTGAACTGCCTGAGCGTGGCCGGGGCCAGCTTGCAAGAGGCTATCGGGCAGGCTCCGGTCCGGGACCGGGAAGTGATCAGGCCGTTTGACGATCCCTATTCCCGGGAGGGGGGCCTCCGCATCATCTACGGCAACCTGGCCCCCAAGGGCGCGGTCATCAAGGTATCGGCCCTGCCGCCGGGCTGGCCGGGCCTGCGCGGGCCGGCCAAGGTTTTCGAGTCGGAGCAAGAGGCGTCCGCTTTGGTCTTCGCCGGTGGAGCCAAGGAAGGCGACGTCCTGATAATCAGGAACGAGGGGCCCCGGGGCGGTCCGGGCATGCGGGAGATGCTGGCCCTTACCGCCGCCCTGGCCGGGCAGGGCCTAGCGGAGAAAGTCCTTTTGGTCACCGACGGCAGGTTTTCGGGCGCCTCGCGCGGAGCCTCGATCGGCCATGTCGCCCCGGAAGCCAGCGCCGGCGGTCCCATATCCGCCGTGCGCGACGGGGATATGGTCGAGTTGAACCTGGCCTCGCGCAGCTTGGATGTGGAGCTCACCGAGGACCAGATAGCCAAACGGATCAATAGCTACGCGCCGCCGCCGAAGGATCTGCCCGCCGGCTATTTGCAGCGCTACGCCCGCCAGGTGGGCGGGGCGGACACCGGGGCGGTTTTATAGGTTCGTAATAGCAAGGAGAGGGATCAAATGAAAAAAATGCTGGCTTTGACACTGGCCTTGACCGTGGCCTTGGGCTTGGCCGCGCTTAATGCCTCGGCGGCGATCAAGATCAACCTGGGCGTGGTTACCAAGCCGGGCTCGGCCCAAAACATCGTGGCCGAGAAATTCAAGGAGTTGCTGGAGGCCCGCTCCAAAGGCGGGATCTTAGTCAAGATCCACCACTCGGCCTCCCTAGGCAACGAGACCGAAATCCTGCAGCAGATTCAGATGAATCAGGTCCAGATGGGCGTCATCACGGTGGGGCCCTTCGACACCTTCGATCCCATCGTGCGGGTTATCAACTACCCCTTCATTTTCAAGAACTCCACCCAGGTGGACGCCGTTTTGGACGGGCCTCTGGGCAAGCAGATCCTCAAGGACCTGGAAGGGGTGGGCTTCAAGGGGCTGGCCTTTTCCGAAAACGGCTTCCGGAACCTGACCAACAACAAGCACCCGGTCAAAACCGCCGCGCAGGTAAAGGGCCTCAAGATCAGGGTCATGGAATCGGCCCTGCACAAGGCCATCTGGCGGGCCCTGGGCGCTAACCCCACGCCCATGCCCTGGCCCATCTACACCCAATTGGAGCAAGGCGTCATCGACGGCCAGGAAAACCCGCTCTGGGTGGCCGAGGTCTACAAGATGTACGAAGTCCAGAAATACATGACCATGACCCGTCACGTCTATTCGGGCCACATCGACGTGGCGTCCTTGGCCTGGTGGAAAACCCTGGACGCCAAGACCCAAAAGCTAATACAGAATTGCATGTATGAGGCGGCGGTCTACCAGCGCAAGTTCAACCGCGACAACAACGCCAAGCGGATCGCCTTGCTCAAGGGAAAAGGCATGCTGATCGAGATGGAGCCGGATGTGGCTTCTTTCCGCGCCAAGGTGGCCGACCTGAAGGACATGGACCTGTTCAAGGACCCCAAGGTGCACGAGCTGCTCATGAAATTCATGGCGGCGACCAAATAGGCCTTCCCTTTCGCGACCTGGCCCGGCAGTGCCAAAACCGCCGGGCCGGGTCGGTGCACTCCTGATATTAGGAGGCGGCCGTGGTCCTAAATAGGCTGAGCGCGCGCATCAATCAGGCGGCCGAATACCTTCTCTTCGGCATGGGCCTGGGCATGGCCCTTTTGGTGGCGGTCCAGGTCTTCTTCCGTTACGCCCTCAATCACTCCATCTTCTGGTCCGAGGAGCTGGCCCGGTTTCTCTTGGTCTGGCTGACTTTTCTGGGGGCCAGCGTGGTCTACTACCGCGGGGCCCATGCCAGCGTGGATTTCCTCTATCAGCGGGTGGGGGCCCGCAGCCAGCGGGCCATGAATATCCTGGTCTACCTGCTGTCTCTCGCCTTCTTCCTGGTCATGATCGTTTACGGCTGGCGGTTCGCCCATTTCATCCGTTTGCAGGTTTCCGCGGCGCTGAACCTGCCCAAATGGATACCCCACAGCATCATCCCCTTAAGCGGGCTTATCCTGACAATCCACGCGCTGAACTTCTTGTGGCGCGAAGTAAAAAGCGCTCCCGCAAAAAGGGGGCGCCCGTGACGGCTCTGGTGCTCGTGTTGGGCTTGGTGTTGCTATTTGCCATCAGGGCCCCCATCGCCATAGCCATAGGCGTGGCGGCCATGACCGCCATCCTGGTCCAGGGCGACTTCTCGTTGATGATGGTGGTCCAGAGAATGTACGCCGGCTGCGACTCCTTCTTTCTCCTGGCCGTGCCGCTCTTCATGTTCACCGGGGTGCTCATGGAGGCTGGCGGCATCAGCCGCCGCATCGTGGACTTCGCCAACTCCCTGGTGGGTTGGCTGCCCGGAGGCATGGCCGCGGTAGCCATCGTTTCCGCCATGTTCTTCGCCGGCATCTCCGGCTCGGCCGCGGCCGATGCCGCCGCCGTGGGCTCGATCCTCATCCCCGCCATGAAGAAATCGGGCTATGACTCCGACTTCGCGGCCGCGGTGCAGGCCTCGGGCGGCTCCATCGGGGTGATCATTCCGCCTTCCATTCCCATGATCATCTTTGGTTTCCTTACCGGCGCCTCCATCGGCCAGCTCTTTGCCGCGGGCCTGCTACCGGGCATACTTATCGGGCTCAGCCTGATCATGGTGGCCACCATAATCTCCCGGCAAAGGGGCTACGCCACCACCAGCGCCTTTTCCCCGGCCGAGGTGTGGCGAACCTTCCGGCGGGCCATCCTGGCCCTGGTCGCGCCGCTGATAATCCTGGGCGGCATCCTGTTCGGCATTTTCACGGCCACCGAGTCCGCCGCGGTGGCCGTGGTCTATGCCATGTTCGTCGGCATGGTTGTCTATCGCCAGATCAAGGCAAAGGACCTGCTCCGCCTTTTCAGGGAAGGGGCGGCCACTTCGGCCATAGTCATGTTCATCATAGCCACCGCCTCGGTGTTCAGCTGGATCGCCGCCATAGAGGACATTCCCGCCCGCCTGGCCGGAGCGCTCTTGGGACTGACCAAGGACCCGGTCCTGCTGCTTCTCCTGGTCAATCTGGTGCTTTTGATCGCCGGGACCTTTGTCGAAACCTCGGCGGCCTTGATCCTCTTGGTGCCCATGATCGTCGCTTTGCTGCCCTCCCTGGGTATCGACATTATTCAGCTGGGGGCCATCGTGGTCACCAATCTGGCCATAGGCATGCTCACTCCGCCCATGGGCATCTGCATCATCGTTTCCGGTTCCATCTCCGGGGATTCGCTGGGAGCGGTTTCCAGACGCATATTGCCTTTCCTGGGCGTGCTCTTGGTCGATCTCCTGATCATCTCCTTTTTCCCGCCCCTCACTACCTGGCTGGCCGGGGCGGTCGGCAAATGACCGCTGGGCAAAGCTCTTAATGCCTGCGTAAGCGAGCGCAGCTGCGCCTGCCGCCCACTCACAAGACCCGGGGTTAGCCAAGACCGGGCATTATTCAAGTGGACACCGCATAGCAATGTGATAAATTTGACAAACTAGGCAGCTAGCCGAGCAGCCTTTAAGGAGGAGTATTTTGGAACAGCAAGTACAAGAAGCCCTGGATAAGATCCGCCCGGCTTTGCAGCGCGACGGCGGCGACGTGGAACTGGTCGAAGTCACCGACGACGGCATAGTCAAGGTCAAGCTGCAAGGCGCTTGCGGCGGCTGCCCCATGAGCCAAATGACCCTGAAAATGGGCATCGAAAAAGTCGTAAAGCAGTCGGTTCCCCAGATAAAGAGCGTGGAAGCCGTCTAGGCTTCCCTACGGCCGAACCATGAGCCGCGCCGGCGAGCCTCCCAACGATGGTCCCCCCGTGTCAGCACACGACCGGGGCGATGGGGAGGAGCGGGCCGCCGCTGTGCCGCCTGAACTCCAGGAAATGGCCGGGGGCATCTGCCACCGGGTAAAGAACGACCTGCAAACCATGGCCAACCTCCTGGCTTTGGCCGCGCCCTATGCAGCCAGCCCGGGGGAGATGGCCGAGGCCATGGAAAGCCGGGTGGGCGCCATGAGTGTCAGCTACACCCTGGTGGCCCAAAGCGGCGCCCCGCCGTCCTTGGACCGGCTGGCCGAGGAAGTGGTGCGGCGCAGCAAATGGCGCCTGGCCGAGCCCTGTGAATTCAAAAACAACCTGCCTCCCCTGGAACTCAGCCTTCGCTTGTGCTCTCCCCTGTCATTATGGTTGCATGAGGTGGTGGTGAACGCCCTGGAGCATGGCCTGGCCAACGCCCATCGGCCCAGCTTGACCTTAAGCGGCGGGCTGAACGGTGAGACCTTCCACCTCAGCGTGGAGGATAACGGCCCAGGCCTGCCACCCGGCTTTGACACCGCCGTTAACGCCCGTTTTGGCCTCAAGGTGGCCCAGGCCGTGGCCCTGAGCGACCTGCGGGGCCAGATGGATCTCGCCAACCTTGCGGTGGGCCTGAGGGCCCGGCTGGAGTTGCCTGCCCATGAGTTTGAACGCCTTAACCGGATCGTCTGGAGCTGATGCCTTAGACGACCCGCCAGGAGCGGGACCTGCCGCCGACCCCGGGCCCGCCAACCGGCCCGGCCTCGCTATTTTGCTGGCCGAGCACGACGCCGCCCAGGCCGCCCGCCTGCAGAAGATTCTCAGGAACTTCGGGCATTCGGTGGTCCATATTGCCCGCGACGGCCAGGAAGCCTGCCTCATTTGTCAGCGAACCAAGCCCGGCCTAGCGCTGATCAGTCAAACCCTACCCAAGATGGACGGCCTGCAGGCCGCTTTCGTGATCAAACGCAACCAACCGCTGCCGGTGGTGCTCATGGTCTCCCGGCTAAAGCCGCGCCTGGCTAATGAGGCCATAGAAGCCGGAGTGGACGCCTGCGTTTTCAAACCAGTGGAACCGGACCTGCTGGCCCGCTCCCTGGAAATAGCCCATGAGAATTTCCTTTGCCTGCGCAACCTGGAAAACCAGATCCAAGACCTGCGGCAGGAAATCATCACCCGCAAGCTCATGGGCCGCGCCTCCGGCATTCTCATGAAACGGCTCAACCTCAGCCAGGAGCAGGCTATCCAGAGGCTGCACCGGGAAGCCCAGACCAAGGGGATTGCGCTCGCCGAGGTGGCCCAAGGCGTGATAGCCGCCCAAAAGATCACCGGCCTGGCTCTCTAGCCGCGCGCCGGATCTGGTCCAAGTCCAACTATGCACTTGCGCCTGGCGCCGGTGCCCCGTGGTTTACGCCCTGTCATCTCCGGTTTGACAGGCTTCAAGGCCTGACTTATAGTTTGCCGCGTAAGCCAGGAGGTTATTCATGCGTCTAAGTGAATTCACGCCCGCCGACCGCGAGCTGGCCCAGGTGGCGCCCGGCGGCGAGCTTATATATAAGTGCCTGGGCTGCGGCCATAGCCATGGCATCGAGAATCTTCTTTACACCTGCCCGGATTGCGGGGCGGTGCTTTTGATCGAAGACCAGGACTTCGAGCGCTTCAAAGCCTTGCCGGGGCCGGACTGGCGGCGCCGCTTCGATTTGCGGAGCATGCTTAACGACCCCGCGGTCAAGGGCATCTTCCGCTATCACGAGCTGATCGCCTCCATTGTGCCGGCCGACAGCGTGCTATACCTGGGCGAGGGCCACACTCCCCTGGTGGAGGCCACGGCGCTGCTTAGGGACGCAGTGGGCTGCTCGTTTGCCTTTAAAAACGACGGCCAGAACCCCAGCGCCTCCTTCAAGGACCGGGGTATGGCGGTGGCCTTAAGCTTTTTGAACTTTCTCATCAAGCACCGGGGAGCGGGCAATATCCTCTCGGTCTGCGCCTCCACCGGCGACACCTCGGCCTCGGCCGCGCTTTATGCCGCCTACCTGGCGCCCGCGGTGAAAAGCGCGGTGCTCTTGCCCACTACCATATAAATGATGTTAATCAGGCCCTTGGCCGGATCGGTGTCCGCCATGGTCAGGGGGATGCGCT
>CAZDRW010000143.1:0-7776 GCA_964507555.1 uncultured Desulfarculaceae bacterium | reverse complement strand
CCTGTTCTTCGCAGGTGATAGTGTCCGACGGCGAAATTGCCTTTCCCTACGCCGAAAAGCCCCAGATGGTCATTTGCATGAGCCAGGAGGGCTTCACCAAGAACAAGGATTTCCTGGTCCCCGGCGGGCTCTTGATCTGGGATACCGATCTGGTCGAGACCGAAGGGCTGGATCCTTCCTGGAATTGCTATGACATTCCGGCCACCAGATTCGCCGAGGAAAATGGCAACAAGATGATGGCCAACATCGTCATGCTGGGTTTTGTTTCCGCGCTTAGCGACCTGGTGAGCGTGGAAGCCCTCAAGAACGCCATGCTGGGCTCGGTGCCTCCGCAAACCAAGGACAAGAACCTGGCCGCTTTCGAGCGGGGCCACGAATTCGGCCTGGCCGCGCTCAAGGAGCAGGGCCGGCAGTGAGCGCTTCTGATAGGCAAGAAGCCGTGCCAAGCGCGGTCCTGGTGGTGGGTTCGGGCTATGGCGCCCTGAAGGCGGCCGAGGACCTTTCCCACGCCGGCATCCCGGTGGTGTGGGCGGCCAAGGCGCAGAACTTTCTGGAGTTGCCGCAAGGCGTGGGACATTTTGCAGAGTGGCCCGACGACCTGGACTTCCAATTCAGGCCGCTTTATCTCCGGGTTACCCGCCACCCCCTGGTCACGGCGCTCACCCAGGCCAGGGTGACGAGCCTGAGCAAGCATAAAAGCGGCTACCGGGCCGTGGTGGAGCAGGACCCCATCTACGTGGACTATGATCTCTGCACCGGCTGCGGTCGGTGCATGGAGGTCTGTCCCCTAGGCGATGGTCCCCATCCCCCGCTCACCCGCAGCCCGGCGTTCTGCCCGTCGCGTTCACTGCTTTTGGACAAGCGCCCTATCAGCCCCTGCCGCCAGGCCTGTCCCCTGGGCGTGAACGCCCAGGCCTATCTGGCCTTGACCGCCGCGGGCCGCTATGAAGAGGCCCTGGCCGTGGTACGGCGCGATAATCCGCTGCCGGGTGTGTGCGGCCGCATTTGCAGCCATCCCTGCGAGCAGGCCTGCCGCCGGGGCGAGTTGGATGAGCCCCTGGCGATACGGGATATCAAGCGCTTTCTGTTCGATTACGAGGCCGAGCAAAAAAGCGCCTCTTTGCCGGCACCGGTCAAATCTCCGACCGGCCGCAAGGTGGCGGTGATCGGGTCCGGACCGGCGGGCTTGGCCGCGGCTCACTTCCTGAATCAGGAAGGCATTGCCGTCACCATATTCGAGGCGCTGCCAGAGGCCGGCGGCATGCTGCGCGCCGGAATCAACGCCTTCCGTCTGCCGCGGACGGTGCTGGATGCGGAGATAGAGGCCTTAAGGCATAGCGGCGTCTCCATCAAGACCGGCGCGCGGGTGGAATCGGCGGATGAGTTGCTGGGCCAAGGCTTTGACGCGGTTCTGGTGGCTGCGGGCACCCACAAGGACCTGCGCCTCAACCTCCCCGGCGAGGATTTACCGGGCCTGCGGCACTGCGTCGAGTTCCTCTATCAGGTCAATATAGCAGAGGCGGCCTCGGTGGGTCCCCGCACCGTGGTCATCGGCGGCGGCAACTCGGCTATGGACGCGGCGCGCACGGCCTTGCGCCTGGGCGCGCTTGAGGTCACGGTGCTGGCCATCGAGACCGAGGACCAGCTTCCCGCCGCGCCCCAAGAAGTGGCTGAGGCCCGTGAAGAAGGCGTGGCTTTCAAGCTGGGCTTTGCCCCGCTGGAGATTGCCGGCAAGGACCGGGTGGCCGAGGTGATCCATCGCGCGGCTCATTGGGAGATTTCCTCGGGGCAGCCGCCTCGCATCGTGTTCGACTCGGAGGAAATCGAGAGCATCGAGGCGGACACGGTGATCGTGGCCATCAGCCAAAAACCGGATCTCGAGGACACCAACCTTGGCGGGGAGCTTGAACTGGGTCCGGGCGGCAGGCTCAAGGTGGACCATAACCTGGCCGCGTCCAAGACCGGCGTGTTCGGCGCGGGCGATTGCGTGGACGGGCCCTCCACCGTGATCCAGGCCATGGCCGCCGGACGCCGCGCCGCTTCCCGTATCCACGCCTGGCTCAGCGGCGGGCAGGCAACCTGGCAGGAGTTAAGCGAGCACCCCCGCGGGGTGGGCGAGCACATCGCTATCAGCGAAGACCTGCCCCAGGAGCCCCGCCAGCGCATGGCCCAGCGCCAGCCCAAGGTGAGGCGGCGCGATTTCCAAGAGGTGGAGCTTGGCTTCACCACCAGCCAGGCCAAGGCCGAGGCCGGCCGCTGCCTGCAATGCGCTTCCTGTTGCGAATGCCTGGCCTGCGCCGAGGTTTGCGCGGAAGTTAAAGCCATTGATCATATGCGGACTGGCAGCTGCCTGGAGCTGCAGTCCCCGGCCGTGGTTTGGGCCGAGGGCGGCGATCCGCCTTGGCAGGGCTCGCCGGACGGCGATAGGTTGTTCAAGGTGGAGCCGGAGAGCTATTCGGCTGATCTCATGGACGTGCTCATGCTGGGTTCCAGCGCCGCCGGCCGGGCCATGGCGCCGGCCGCCAAACTGCGCGCGCCCAAAGAGCCCGCAACGCCGGCGCCCGCGCCCAGCCCGGAGCCGCTGCGCATGGGCTTGTTTGTCTGCACCTGCAATTCCACCATGGCTCCGCCGGCAGTGCTGGAACGCATAATGGATTTGGCCGGACAAGTGCCCGGCGTGGTGCACCGCAGCCTGGTGTTCTCGGCCTGCAACCCGCGCGGCGCGGATCAAATCGCGGCGGCGGTGCGGGAACAAGGACTTAACCAGGTGATTTTGGCTTCCTGCGTGTGCTGCCCGCTAAACTTCCAATGCATAAGCTGCAACGACCAGCGCACCAGGGCCAGGTTGCATCTATTTGAACGCTTGGGCCTGGAACGCAGCCGCTTTGAAACCATAAACCTGCGCGACCATCTGCATCCCGAAATGGGCGACGAACAGGATATGTTCCGCCGGGCCCGCGATCTCTTGCGCGGCGCGTTCATCCGTTCGCGCCATTTGGCACCCCTGCGCCGCGGCGTAAGCGAAATGGATAGACGCGTGTTGATCCTGGGCGGCAGCGAGGTGGGCTTAAGCGCCGCGCGTAACCTGGCCCTGCAAGGGCTCAAGGTGCGGTTGCTGCACCGTGCTTGGCCTAGTGGACAGGAGCTGCCGGAGAGTATCGCGACGCGCGCCTCGAGCCAAGACCTGGATGCCGAAATCACCCAGGTGGAAGAGGCCGAAATCGGCCGCATCGAAGGCTACCTGGGCGACTTCAAGGTGAAGGCCAAGGTTGACGGCCGCTGGCGGACCTGGAAAGCCGACGTGGTTTGCCTCACCGACGAGAACCTGATCTCGCTTTCCATGTATGCCGGCCGCACCGGGCTCAAAAAATTCTACCGCTACGACTTTGCGTTCTTCCATACGCCCCAGATGGGCATTTACCGGGTGATGCCGGTGACCTTGAAACGGGTGGACGCCTTCCAAGCCGGAGCCGCCCTGGCCGGCGAGGTGGCCACCGCCGCGGCCAAGGCCTATATGCAGGATCACCAACTCAGCCCCGAGGTGGATCCGGCGCGCTGCCGGGGCTGCGGGCGTTGCGTGGAGATATGCCCCTTCGAGGCGGTGGGGCTCAAGGAAAATCCGGACGGCACCTACACCTCGGTGGTGTACCGCCACAACTGCGTGGGCTGCGGAGGCTGCGTGGGCCGCTGCCCGGTCACCGCCATGGACGTGCCATATTTCTCCAACCGGCTTTTAATAGAGATGGTGGCCGGCCGCATGCAAAGCGAGGCATAAGCCATGTCACGGGTCAACATACTCGGCATCGCCTGCAACTGGAGCCCCTATTGCTCCTATAACGCCGCTGGTCAGGCCGGTCTGGAACTGCCGCCCGAATTTCGCCTCATGCGGGTGATGTGCATCGGCCGCATCAACCAGGCCTTGATCCTGCGCGCTTTTGAATACGGGGCGGACGGGGTGATTCTGCTGGAATGCGAGGATGAGGATTGCCGCTACGGCCCGGGACCGGAAGTGGGCCACACCAACGTGGCCCGGGTGCGCAAGCTCTTGCACTTTCTGGGCATAGGCCAGGAGCGCTTGGTGGAGAAGACCTTTCTGGCCGACCAAAAGGAGGCGCTGGTGAAGAGCTTGTGGGACTTCACCCGCCGCATCGAGGCCCTCGGCCCCAATCCAGCTAAGGCGCATCGGGAACGGGTGGCATCGTGACCAAGAACTCCCCCCGCGTGCAGCAGCTGATCAAGGATAGTGGCCTGCACATGTGCCTGGAGTGCGGCAAGTGCTCCGCCTCCTGCCCGCGCCTGGTGGCGGGTCAGGATTATTCGCCGCGCCTGGTGGCGCAAAAGCTGATGTTCCAGCCTGACGACGCTGCCTATATCAATAGCGCGGTATGGGAATGTCTGACCTGCGGCATCTGCGAGGAGCGCTGTCCTTCGGGAGTCAAATTCAGTCGGTTCATTTTGGAAATGCGCGAGGTGCTGGCCGCGGAGCAGGGCATCCTGGGCTATCGCGCCCACGATGGCGCCTTGCACTCCTGGATGCGCATCATGACCGCGCCTGAACTGAGCCAAAACCGACTGGAGTGGCTGACCCCGGATCTCAAGGTGGCAAATAATGGCAGCACCGCGTTTTTCACGGGCTGCTCGCCTTATTTCGACGTGTTCTTTTCTAATATAGAAGTGGATACGCTGAGCCTGGCCCGGGACAGCATCCGTTTGCTGAACCGTTTGGAAATCGAGCCGGTGGTGCTGGGCAACGAGCGCTGTTGCGGGCACGATCTTTTATGGACCGGCGACCGGGACAACTTCGAGACCTTGTGCCGCTTGAACTACCAGGAGTTCATGGACCACGGCGTCGAGGAAATTGTTACCACCTGCCCGGAATGCTACCTGGTGCTGCGTGACTATTTGCCGCGGGTGGTGCCGGAGAGCCAGCTCAAGGTGACCCTGCTTCTGGATCTCCTAGCCAAAGAAGCGGCTCAAGGCAAAATCACCTTCAAGCCGTTGCAGCGGCGGGTAACCTATCAAGACCCCTGCCGCCTGGGGCGCATGGCGGGGCGCTATGAAGAGCCGCGCAGCCTTTTGCAAAGCATTCCGGGACTGGAACTCAAGGAGATGGAGTCCTCGCGGCAGAGCGCGCTTTGCTGCGGCAACAGCTCCTTCGTAAATTGCGACGCCTTCTCTAAGCGCATTCAGGTGGAGCGTCTCAAGCAGGCCCAGGCCACTGGCGCCGAGACTTTGGTAACCGCTTGCCCCAAATGCATGATCCACACCACCTGCGCCATGCGCGATCCCTTCAAGGGCGCATCCTTGGCCATGGAGGTGCGCGGGCTGGTGAATTTGCTGGCCGATCAGATGGAATAGCCCTCGGGCCGGCCGCGTTGTTTCCATGCGGAAAGATGCGGCCCGGGGTTTGTAAAAGAGGTAATGCCTTATGTCTGACCAGAACCAAGCCGTGGAGCCCAGAGTCGGGGTTTATGTCTGCCACTGCGGGCTTAACATCGCTGGCGTGGTGGACTGCGCGGCGGTAGCCGAGTACGCCGAGGGCCTGGACAACGTGGTGGTGGCCCGGCACGACGGCTATTGCTGCTCCGAGCCGGGCCAGATGCGCATCAAAGAGGACATCGCCGAGCACGGACTCAACCGGGTGGTGGTGGCCTCTTGCTCGCCGCGCCTGCACGAGCCCACCTTCCGCCTGTGCGTGGCCCAAGCCGGACTCAACCCCTATCTCATGGAAATGGCCAACCTGCGCGAGCAATGCTCCTGGGTGCACAGTCATGAGCCGCAGGCCGCCACGGCCAAAGCCAAGGACTTGGTGCGCTCGGCCGTGGCCCGCACCCGGAGCCTGGCAGCCCGCCATGAGCTGGAAGTGCCCATGGAAAAGTCCACCCTGGTCATCGGCGGCGGGGTGGCGGGAATCCAGGCGGCGCTGGATTTGGCCGACGACGGTTTCAAGGTATACCTGGTGGAAAAACAGCCCAGCATCGGAGGTATGATGGCCAGGTTGGATAAGACTTATCCAACCATGGACTGCTCCATATGAATTCTCGGGCCTAAGATGGCGGATGCCGGTCGGCATCCCAACATAACGCTGCTAACGGGCAGCCAGGTCAAGTCGGTCAAGGGCTATGTGGGCAACTTTACGGCCAGCATCGTGAAGAAAGCCCGCTTCGTGCACGAGGAGCAGTGCACCGCGTGCGGCGACTGCGCCGAGGTCTGCCCGGTGGTGGTGCCGGACGAGTTCAACGAGGGCTTGTCATCCCGCCGCGCCATATATCAGCCTTTCCCCCAGGCCGTGCCTTCCTCTTATGTCATCGATATCCACAACTGCCTGGGGCACGACCCCATCAAGTGCGGCAAGTGCGCCGAACGTTGCGACAAGAAGTGCATCGACTTCGACATGAAGGACCAGGAGCTTGAGGTCAAGGTGGGCACTATCGTGGTGGCCACCGGCATGGAGGTCTACGACCCCACCGTGTTGGACGAGTACGGCTACACCAAGCACGTCAACGTGCTCACCTCGGTGGAGCTGGAACGGCTCATCAACGCCGGCGGTCCCACCCAGGGCGAGGTGGTGCGCATCAGCGACCGCAAGGTGCCGCGCTCAGTTGCTTTCATCCAGTGCGTGGGCTCGCGCTCCCAGCGCCGGGGAAATCCCTATTGCTCCAACATCTGCTGCATGAACACCATCAAGAGCACCTTGCAGCTCAGGGAGCACTACCCTGACATTGATCTCAAGGTCTTCTATATCGACATCCGCGCCTTTGGCAAAGGCTTCGAGGATCTCTACCGGCGCAGCCGCATGGAAGGCACCCAATACGTGCGGGGGATTCCCGGAGCCATCCGCGAGGATGCCGAAAGCGGCGATTTGATCCTCACCGTGGAGAACACCGCCACCAACAAGCTGGAAGAGCACCGGGCCGAAATGGTGATTCTGGCCACCGGCGTGCACCCGCCCGAGGAAATGCACTTGGTGCAGGAGATGCTGGCCTTGCAGAAATGCTCCGACGGATTCTATCTGGAGGCGCATCCCAAGCTGCAGCCGGTGGATTCGGCCACCAAGGGCATTTTTTTCGCCGGCTGCGCCGAAGGGCCCAAGGACATCAAGGAGTCGGTCACCCAGGCTTCGGCCGCCGCGGCACGGGCCAGCCGGCTCATGTCGCCGGGCAAGCTCCTGGTGGAAGCCATCACCGCCGAAGTGCACGATGAGGACTGCACCAGGTGCGGTATCTGCGCCAAGGTGTGCCCCTATAACGCCATCGCCTTTGACAAGAAATCCGGCAACCCCGCCAAGGTCAACGATGCGGCCTGCGCCGGCTGCGGAACCTGCGCGGCCGAATGTCCGGCAGGCGCCATCCACATGCACCATTTCACCGACCAGCAGATCAATTCCCAGATCGACGCCATCTTGGAGGACGATCCCCAGACGGTGATCCCGGTGTTCGCCTGCAACTGGTGCTCCTATGCCGGGGCCGATTTCGCCGGGGTTTCGCGCCTGCAGTATCCCGCCAACACCAGGCTGATCCGCACCATGTGCTCGGGCCGGGTGCGCGAGGATTTCGTGTGGCGCGCCTTCATGGGCGGCGCTCCGGTGGTGTTGGTGTCGGGCTGCCATATCGGCGATTGCCACTACATCGACGCCAACCACTGGACCGAAAAGCGTCTGAAGCGCATGTGGCGCAAGATGGAGAAACTTGGCTTACGACCCGAGCGCCTGCAATTGGAATGGATCAGCGCGGCCGAGGGCGTGCGCTTCAAGGCAGTGATGCAAAAGATGGAAGA
>CAZDRW010000142.1:0-7795 GCA_964507555.1 uncultured Desulfarculaceae bacterium | reverse complement strand
CGCCGCCACTACGAGCTTCGAACCTGTATCGTCCAGCCGTCCGGGCGTGTTCGTCTCCGGAACCTTTCAAGGCCCCAAGGACATTCCCAGCTCGGTGACCGAGGCCTCGGCCGCGGCTGCCGGCGCGGGCGCCATCATGTCCGAGGCCAAGTGGAGCCAAACCAAGGTCAAGGAGCTGCCGCCCCAGATGGATGTGGAGGGCCTGGACCCGCGGGTGGGGGTTTTCGTTTGCAATTGCGGCATTAACATCGCCGGCGTGGTGGACGTGCCGGGGGTGGTGGAGTACGCAGCGGGGCTCCCCCATGTGGTTCACGCCGACGACGGCCTCTTTGTCTGCTCCCAGGACGTGCAGGAGAGAATGAAGCAGGTCATCAAGGAGCACAGGCTCAACCGAGTGGTGGTGGCTTCCTGCTCGCCCAAGACCCATGAGGCCATCTTCATGGACACCTTGGGTTCGGTGGGGCTCAACAAATTCCTTTTCGAGATGGCTAACATCAGGAACCACGACTCCTGGGTGCACGGCCAGGAGCCCGGCGAGGCCACGGCCAAGGCCAAGGACCTGGTGCGCATGGCGGTGGCCCGGGCCACCATGCTGAAGCCGCTGGCCGAAAAGCGGGTGCCGGTAAATTCGCGGGCGCTGGTGATCGGCGGCGGCATCGCGGGCATGACCGCCGCGCTCAGCCTGGCTGACCAGGGCTTCGAGGCGGTGCTGGTGGAGCGAGAGCCCAAGCTGGGCGGCTTCGCGGGCAAGCTCACGGAGACCATAGAAGGCGAGGACGTGAAGGCCTTTGTGGAAGAGCTGGCCGGGAAGTTGGAAGCCAACGAAAAGGTGCAGGTGCTCACCCAGAGCCTGGTGACGGGCTTCGCCGGCTACCGGGGCAACTTCACCACCGAACTGGTGGTGGGGCCGGGCATGTACGAGCGCAAGATAAATCACGGCGCGCTCATCATCGCCACCGGCGCCACCGAATATAAGCCCACCGAGTATCTATACGGCCGTTCCGACAAGGTGCTGACCCAGGTTGAGTTGAGCCAGCGCTTGGCGGAAAAAGGCGCCGGCGACCTGGAAAGCGTGGTCATGATCCAGTGCGTGGGTTCGCGCAACCAGGACAACCCCAATTGTTCGCGCATCTGTTGTCAATCGGCGGTGAAGAACGCATTGCACATAAAGGAAATGAACCCCAACACCCTGGTGGCGGTGCTTTTCAGGGACCTGCGCACCTACGGGCTGTTGGAGGACTACTACACCGAGGCGCGGAAAATGGGAGTGCTTTTCTTCCGCTTCAACCAGGACGACCCGCCTAAAGTGGAGGAAAGCGACGGCGAGGTGCTGGTTACCTTCCGTGATCACATCCTGGGCCGCGAAATCCGGCTCAGCCCCGATTTGCTGGCGCTATCGGCCGGCATGCGGCCCAACGACACCGAGGAGCTGGGTTCCATCATCAAGCTGGCCCGCAACCCGGAGGGATATCTGCTGGAGGCCCACGTCAAACTGCGGCCGGTGGACATGGCCACCGACGGCGTTTATGTGTGCGGCACCGCGCATGCCCCCAAGCTGATTTCCGAGAGCGTGGCCCAGGCCATGGCCGCGGCCAGCCGGGCAGCCACCCTGCTGAGCCAGGACGAGTTGCAGCTGTCGCCCATCACCAGCCGGGTGGACCCCAAGAAGTGCGCCACTTGCCTGGTGTGCGTGCTGGCCTGCCCTTACGGAGTGCCGCGCATCACAGAGGACCGCACAAGTTACATCGATGAGGCCCTGTGCCGGGGCTGCGGCATCTGCGCCGCCGAATGTCCGGCCAAGGCCATCGAGCTTGCCTGGTATGAGGACGATCAGATCATGAGTCAGGTGGACGCATTAATGGAAGGAGCGACGCGATGAGCCAGTTCAAACCGGTGATACTGGCCTTCTGCTGCAACACCTGAGGTTATTCAGCCGCGGACCTGGCAGGTTCGATGAGACTGAATTACCCAGCCAACATCAAGATTATGCGGGTGCCCTGCACCGGCAAGGTGGATGTAATCCACATCCTGCGGGCCTTTGAGAAAGGCGCCGACGGAGTCTACCTGGTGGGCTGCATGGAAGGCAACTGCGCTTTTGAGCATGGTAACTTCCGGGCTAAAAAGCGGGTGGCCAAGGTAGCCGCCATTCTGGACAAGGTGGGTATCGGCGGCGGGCGAGTGCGTATGTACAACCTCTCTTCGGGCGATGCTCCGCTGTTTGCGCAGTATGCCCGGGAGATGACCGAAAATATCCTGGAGTTGGGACCCAGTCCGGTGCGCACTTCCGGCACCGGCTCAGGGACCACCGCGGCGAACGCGGCTTAGCACGAAGGAGGCGGGCCTTATGATTGTAGCGGACCAGAAGCCATTGGAGGAGATCATCGAGCGGGTAAAGGACCGCCGCAAGATATTAGTGGCTGGCTGCAATGAGTGCGTCACCGTGTGCGAAGTCGGCGGGCGCAAGGAGGTAGGGGTGTTGGCCAGCGCCTTGCGCTTGTATTTCGCCAACCAGGGCCAGGAGGTGGCCGTTGGGGAAATCACCCTGGAAAGGCAATGCGACCGCGAGTATGTGCAGCAAGCCCGCGAGGATGTTGAGGCCCACGATGTGGTGGTTTCCCTGGCCTGCGGGGTAGGCTGCCAATTCATGGCCGAGGAATACGCCACCACCCCCTGCCTGCCAGGCGTGAACACCAAGTTCATGGGAGGCAAAGTGGATCGGGGCATTTGGGCCGAGCGCTGTCAGGGCTGCGGCGCCTGCATCCTGGCCGACACCGGAGGCATCTGCCCGGTGGCCCGTTGCGCCAAGCGCATACTAAACGGGCCCTGCGGCGGATCCACCAAGGGCAAGTGCGAAATCAGCAAAGAGGTCGACTGTGCTTGGCAGCTCATCGTGGACCGCTTGAAATCCCTGGGCCGCATGGAAGACTATGAGAAGGTGGCGCCCATCAAGGATTGGTCCACGGAGCGGGCCGGCGGCCCCCGCAAGGCGGTGAGGGAGGACGTGCAGCTATGAGCGCGGAAGTAAAGACCCCCAGCAAGCTAGAGAAGATATTGGCCTCCGGCGAACTGGCCGTCACCTCCGAGTGCGGTCCGCCCCGCGGCTCGGACCCCGGGGGCATCAAGCACAAGGCCGAGATGATCCGCGACTACGTGGATGCCATAAACATCACGGACAACCAGACCTCGGTAACGCGACTTTGCTCCTTGGCCTCCTGCATCCACCTCAGGCTGATGGGCGTGGAGCCCATCTTGCAGATGGTGACCCGTGACCGCAACCGCATCGCCATTCAGTCCGATATCTTGGGCGCCGCCTCGTTCGACATTCACAACATGCTGTGCCTATCAGGCGATCATCAGTCCTTCGGCGATTGCCCCACCGGACAAAACGTGCACGATTTGGATTCCATGCAGCTGATCCAGACCGTGCGCCACATGCGGGACGAGGGAAAATTCCTGGGCGGTGATGAGATTAAGCGTCCGCCCCAGATGTTTGTGGGCGCGGCGGCCAATCCCTTTGCCGATCCCTACGAGATCAGGGTGTCCCGCTTGGCCAAGAAGATCATCTCGGGGGTGGAGTTCATCCAGACCCAGTGCATCTTCAACCTGGATAAGTTCGAGCAGTATATGAAGGAGGCGGGTGACCGGGGGCTTACTGAAAAGGCGTACATCATGGCCGGACTCACTCCGCTCAAAAGCGCCGGCATGGCCAAATACATGAAAAACCGGGTGCCGGGCATGGACGTGCCCGACGAGGTGGTAAGCCGCATCGCCGGGGTGGAAAAAGACAAGCAGGCCGAGGAAGGCATCAAGATTTGCATTGAATCGGTGCAGCGGCTCAAGGAATGCCCCGGGGTCAAGGGCTTCCATATCATGGCCATCGAATGGGAGGAAAAGGTGCCCGAGATCGTTAAGGGCGGCGGTCTGTATCCCCGGCCTAAAGTTTAGAGAAGAGTAATTGGGGGGAACCCTTTTGGTGCCCCAAAAGGGTTCCCCCAAACCCCCCTCCTAAAAGGGCAAATATTAAAGTAACTGGTCGCTCTAATTGGGCGCGCGGAGCGCGCGCCCAATTAGAGCGAAGTAATTTGTGGGAGAGCCCAGACAAACTTTTAAGTTCTTTGGGGAGGGCCTCCTCCAGGTAGATTTTATTCTCCCAAAGGAATTTTCACGGTGAAGGTGGAGCCTTGGCCTGGAGTGCTTTTCAGGCTTATCTCCGCACCCATCTTATCCAGGATTGATTTCACGATGGGCAAGCCCAGGCCGGTGCCGGTGACGTAGCGGGTGTGCTCGTTTTTGATGCGGTAGAATTTCTCGAACACCATGTCCTGCTTTTCCGGCGCGATGCCGATGCCGCTATCCCGCACGTGCACCAGCAGGTGATCGCCGTCTCGCTCAGCGCTGACAAAGATGTCGCCGCCCTCCAGGGTGTATTTGCAGGCATTGGTGACCAGGTTGGTGAACACGCTTTCCAAGGCGCCGGGATCGGCTTGCAGGGTGGGCAGCTTGAAGCCGGGCAGGTTCAAACTGATTTTTTGCTGCTTGGCGTCGGTCTGGGGTTTAATGGACTCCACTACTTCTTTCAGGATGTCCTCCAGGCTCACCGGCACCGGCTCGCGAATCGGCCCGCCGGATTCCAGGCGGGAGAGATCCAACAGGTCGCGCACGAACGAGATGAGGCCTTCGGTTTTTTCCTTGGCGCGCACCAGCAAATGGCGGGACTCTGCGTCTTGTCCGGTTTGGGCGTCACCAGCCAATAGGGACAGCTGCAGATAGATGGTGGAAAGCGGTGAGCGCAGCTCATGGGAGACCTTGGCCACGAATTCGCTTTTCACCGCATCCAGGGCTTTAAAGGCGGAAAGGTCCACCAGCACCAACACGGCTCCCAGGCAGTCGCCTTCTTCGCTTTCGATACGGGTGCCGCGGGCCAAGAGATAGCGCCCGCCCTGGGTGGCGAACTCGTGGGACCAGTCACCTGGCTGGGAGTCGCAGTCATTGGCCGAAATTTCGGCCACCATGTCGCATAGCTCCTGGTCGGGCACATAGTCCCAGAGGAGCTTGCCCACCACGGCGTCGCCGGGTAAATCCACCAAATGGCAAAAGGCCGGATTCATGAGCGCCACCTTGCTGTCCGGCGTGGTGACCACCACGCCGAAGGGCAGCGCTTTAATGATAGTGCGGGTGCGGCTTTTTTCGGTGTCGAGATCCAATAAGGTGCGCTGGCGTTCCCGCTCCAGGCGTTCGGTCTCCTCGCTCAACCGGCGGCGCTCGATGGCCCTTCCTACGGTGATGCGGAGCTGATCAGGGTTGAAGGGCTTGGGAATGAAGTCGTAGGCCCCGCTTTTCATGGCCTCGATGGCGGTCTCCACCGTGGCAAAGCCGGTGATGACGATCACCATGGCTTCCGGGTGATCGCGTTTGATGATGGGTAGAACCTCCAGCCCGTCCATGCCCGGCATTTTCAGGTCCAGAAGCACCACCCAGGCCGGCTCGGTCTTTAGGTGTTCCAGACCATCTTCGCCGGAACTTGCCTTGGACACCCGGCATCCCATGCGGGAGAGCAACCTTTCCACGCCGTCGCGGATATCACGTTCGTCGTCGACCACCAGAACCGGTACCAAGTCTTTGCCGTTTTCCACAGGAACCCCCTATGACTGACCCTGCAAGGGAAGCTCAATAGTGAAACAAGCGCCGCCTTCAGGCAGATTGCGGGCGGTTATTTTACCGCCGTGGTTTTCGATCACCCCATAAGCCACCGAAAGGCCCAAGCCGGTGCCCTTGCCTTCTTCTTTGGTGGTGAAGAACGGCTCGAAAAGGTGGGGTAGCGCCTCGGGGCCTATGCCGGGCCCGGTGTCGATGATCTCCACCAGCGCGGATTTCCGGTCTTCGCTTAAGCCCGTGCGGACCTTAATGCGGCCGTGGCCCTCCATGGCGTCGGCCGCGTTCAGGATTAGATTCATGAACACATGGCCCAGCTGCTGGATATCGGCTGGCACCGGCGGCAGATCAAAAGAAAGGTCTTTTTCAATCTTGACGTTTTGGAAGAGCGCTTGATTTTCCAAGAGGAACAGGGTCCGTTGCATAGTCTGGTTGATATCCGCTGGCCTGATTTCATATGCGGTCTGGCGGGCGAATTGGAGAAGTTCCTTGACGGTGTCGCGGCAGCGTTCGGCGTTGTTGAGGATTCTTTGCACGTCAGATAGGGTGGCGTTATCGAGTTCGTGTTCCTCGGCCAGGATATGGGCGAAAAGGGTTATTCCAGAAAGCGGGTTGTTAAGCTGGTGCGCCACGCCTGCGGCAAGCTTGCCGATGGAGGCCATCTTTTCAGCCTGCAAGAGCTGAACCCGGGTCTTGTCGAGTTCCGCCTCCATGGCCTTTTTCTCGCGCAGGTCGTAAAAAAACCCCATGGTGCTGACTTCTTCGTCTCCTTCGTAAACGATGGCGGCGGATAGGCTGATGGGAATCGAAGAGCCGTCCTTGTGCAAGAGGTTGACCTCCAGGCTTTTCAGCTTTCCCTTACCGCCATATTCTTCGCTGCGCAGTTTTTTCATGATGTCGCGGGCACCGTCGCCGGTGTAAATGTCGCGGATGTCGATTTGCTGAAACGCCTCTTCCTCGCTGTAGCCGGTGATTTCCCGGGCCGCTTCGTTGAAAACCAGAATGCGCCCGTTGAGATCCGAGGCGATAACCGCGTCCACCGAGCTGTTGATCAAGTTGCGTAAAAAAGTGAGCGAGCGGGAGAGTTCCTGGTTGGTCTCTCTTAGTTTCTCCTCGATGCGTTTGCGGTTGGTAATATCGCGGATTACGTGAATGACCCGGTTGACCTTTCCGCCTTTATCCTTCAATGGAGTGGCGGTGCATTCCAGGTCGATTGAACCGCCCTCAAGCGGGATGAACTCGAATTCCATCATGGAGGGCTCGCCGGTTTCAACCGCCGAGAGCAGGGGGCAAGCTTCGGGCGAAGAGGCGCAGGGAGTGTTGCGCCGCCGGGTCAGTTCATAACAGGTGCTGCCTGCCGCCTGTTCAAGGCTCACGCCGTATTCGCGCAAAAAAACGTCGTTGCAGTTGATGATGCGGTAGGTGCCGGGTTCCACCACATAGATGGGAACCCTTACGCTGTTTAATAGAGATTGAGTGAAGCTGCGCTCCCGCTCCAATTCGGCCATAAAGGCGGCAAGCTCATCTCGCTGCCGGCTCAATTCGGCGTTTTGCCTGCGCAGGCTCTCTAATTCGTCTAGGATTTGCTCGTGCGAACGAGGGGCTTGTTCCATGGGAACGCCCTCCCCGGGCGGGCCTCCTCTAGAAGGCCAATAATAGCCAAAAAGTTATTAATAAATTAGCATAAAAATATTTGTGATAGAAGCATTCATTCATCATGGCAGCTCAAATATTTTATGCCTGGTTATTTGAGGTGCTGCGGCGATGAACCGTGGCGCATTTTAATACCCTGGCGAGGCAAGATTATTTTCCTATCAGGCATCAGGTTTATTGACATCAAACTTGCCAAATTGCTATTATTGGCAAGTAGTGAAGTGGTGATTTGCAACCTAGGATTGCTAGGGGGTTGGCATGGCCGGTAAAAGAGTGTTGATTATTGACGACGACCCGGATCTGGTGGAAGCAGTAAGCATCCTGTTGAAGCGGGAAGGGCTTGAACCCCTGGCCGCCTACGGAGGAGTTCAAGGGTTGGCCGCGGCAAGGGAAGAGAAACCCGATGTCATCATTTTGGATGTAATGATGGAAGATAAGGACGGATTTGCCGTGGCCAGAGTCCCGAAGAAGGCAGTTGGATTCACGATCA
>CAZDRW010000141.1:0-7829 GCA_964507555.1 uncultured Desulfarculaceae bacterium | reverse complement strand
CGCGCCATATTGCTCAACGACGTGTCGCTGGCCATCGCTGAAGGCGAGCTAGTGAGCCTGGTAGGGCCCAACGGCGCGGGCAAGTCCACCCTCTTGCGGGCCATCACCGGACTGGTGGCCTGGGAGAAGACGATGCGCCGGGGCACCGCGGGCGGCGACATTACCATCGAGGGCTCGGTCATGTTCCAGGGCCAGTCCATCGACTCCATACCGGCTCACGAGATAGTGCGCCGGGGGCTGGTGCACTGCCCGGAGCGCCGCCGGCCTTTCCGCGAAATGAGCGTCTATGAAAACCTTATGGCGGGAGCCTACCTATACAGCGATGAAGAGGGCAACCAGGGTAATCTAGAGAAGGTCTACCAGCTTTTTCCGGTTTTGGAGAAGCGCTCCAATCAGGTGTCGGGCACGCTCTCCGGCGGTGAGCAGCAGATGCTGGCGGTAGGGCGCGCGCTCATGTCGCGGCCCAAGCTTTTGTGCATCGACGAGCCCTCCACCGGACTGGCCCCCTTGATGCGCAAGGAGGTGTTCAACAAGATAATCGAGATTAGCGAATTGGGAATCACCATCCTCTTAGTGGAGCAGGAGGTGTCGACGGTCTTTAAGATGACCGACCGCAACTATGTGCTGTCCTCGGGGCGCATCATCGCCCAGGGCAAGGGCGAGGAGCTTCTGCAGGACGACGTGATCCGCAAGACCTACCTGGGGCTGTAAGCAATAGCAG
Source organism: uncultured Desulfarculaceae bacterium (assembly GCA_964507555.1). Taxonomy (GTDB): domain Bacteria; phylum Desulfobacterota; class Desulfarculia; order Desulfarculales; family Desulfarculaceae; genus Desulfocarbo. The sequence goes on along the minus strand of CAZDRW010000141.1, from coordinate 7,108 downwards.
CTTGGCGGGATGAGTGCGGTGGTTTACGGTGCGAAGGGTTGGGGGGATAGGGAACGCCTCCCGTACGACGCCGATATTCATCAGGCGGGGCTGGGTTTGGGCAGGGACCAAACCATGGCGGCGGCTATCAAGTCCAGCGCCATGAACACAACGAAGGCCCAATCATAGGAGCCGAACAGCGCGAAGCTTTGGCCCATGATCAGGTATCCTGCCGCCTGCAGCAGCATGAACATAAGCAGGAAGCGAAACACCAGGGGAAAGGACAGCCGCCCGAAGAGATGCGCGGTGATGATAGGGTAGGTGGACATCACCCCGCCCATGGCGAATCCGAAGACCAACACGAATCCGGCCGCGCCCCAAACCGATCCCATGCAAAGACCCAGCCCCAAGCCTGCCGCGTTGCCCGCCATCAAGACGGCCACTACCTTTTGGGGCCGGGCGCGGTCGCAGAAAAGGCCCCACAGGTACTTGCCCGCCGTGGCCAAAAGCGCGGTGGCCGCCACCAGATTGAGCGCCGGCTCCATGGCCCAGCCCTCGTCCATAAAGCGCGGTCCCAGCTGGAACATCACGCCCATCACGCCCATCATGACCAGACCGTAGGCCGTGCCCAGACGCCAGAAGCAAGGGGAAGCCCATAGCTTGCGGGGCGTCCACAAGGGCTCGTCGGCAGGGGCCGTGGAATCAGGGCTCTCGATGTTGCCTCCCGGCGGGTCAGGCGGCAGCGGGGCATGAAGTCCCTCGAGCGCCAGGCCCTGGGACTCGGGACTGTCGCGCATCACCAGCCAGGCTAGAGGGCTTAGCAAGAGCAGCCCGCAAGCGATCAGCGCAAAAGCCGCTTCCAGGCCGGCGGTTAGCAAAAGCGCGCCGGCCAGGGGCGGCAGAAATACCCCAGAAAGGCTCATGCCCGCGGTGGCCAGACCCAAGGCCTTTCCCCGCCGTGACTCGAACCAGTTGGAGACCGCGGTGCTGGCCACGATGCCGCCCAGGGCGCCATTGCCCAGTAAAAGCAGCACGTACCAAAAGTAGAAAAAGCCCAGACTTTCGGTTTGGCCCATGAGCACGAAGGCGGCGCTGGATAGCAAAGGGCCCAGGGCCATGAGCCGGCGCGTTCCCACCCGGCCCACCAGGGTGCCGAAGGTGAATTGACCCAAGAGCCCGCAGGCGAAACCGATCATGGGGGCGAAGTTCATCTCGGCCCGGGTCCATCCCCGCACCTCGCCCAAGGGCAGCATGAAGGCGTTGAACACGTAGAAGCTGGTGCCGGTGGTCATGAAGTTGGCCAGAAAAGCCACCCCCACCACATACCAGCCGTAATAGATGACCTTGCTGTTTTGCCCTCCGGCCACGGTTTAGCGCAAGCCTGTGGCGGCAAGGCTCGGGTTCGCAGGGCAGGGCGCCGCCATTTTAACTAGCGCCCCTTATAAACCGGCTTGCGCTTTTCTATGAAGGCCCGTGCCCCCTCCTTCATGTCCTCGCTGGCGGCCAGCTCCGCCCATAGGTCGCTTTCCGCTTCCAGCGCGGCGCGCAGCCACAAATCGCGGGTGCGGTGGATGGCCTTTTTCGCCGCTGCCACTCCCAAGGGCCCGCGCCGGGAGATCTGGCCGGCCAGTTCCATGGCCGCCTCCAGGTGCCGGCCCTTGGGCACCACCCGCTCGATAAGCCCATACTCAAGAGCCTCGGCCGCGCTGATGTTGCGGCCGGAGTAGACCATCTCCTTCAAGCGTCCCAGCGAAAGGAAATACAGGCCCCGGGCGATGCCGCCGTTTCCGGGAAAAATGGAAAGCCGCACCTCGGGAAAGCCGAACACCGCGTCCTCGGATGCATAGCGCACGTCGCAGCACAGGGCCAGCTCCAAGCCGCCGCCTAGGCAGAAGCCGTGGATGGCCGCGATTACGGGCCAGCGAAAATCCTCGATGCCGGTGTAGATGCGGTGGGTTTCCGCCAAACGGGCCCTGGCGCTCTCCGGGGTCAGCTCGGGAAAAGACTTGATGTCCGCGCCGGCCACAAAGGCCTTTTCGCCTGAACCATAAAGCACCACGGCCCGGATTTCGTCCTTGCGCTCCTGGAGTTCCGCGAACGCCTCGCCCAGGGCCTGTTTGGTGGCCGGGTCCAGGGCGTTCATGGGCGGGTTGTCCAGGCGCACCCGGGCAACCTGGCCCTCTATTTCAAGCTTGACCAACTCGGCGCTCATAATCGGCTCCTCATATCAAGTTGACTCTTCTGAATGCCTAGGCATTCCCGCAGCGGCGAGGGCAGGCCTTCTGCATATGGCAAATTATAGTCTAGCCCATGTTGTTAGTGGTCCACCATCTGCGAGGGGAGATACGTGGCCAGCTCGGGCCAGAGCATGACCAGGGCCAGGCAGAGAACCTGCAGCAACACGAAGGGGCCCACCGAGCGGTAGATATCGGCCATGGAGATGGAGGGCGGCACCACGCTCTTTAGTATGAAAAGGTTGAAGCCGAAGGGCGGCGTTATGTAGGCCATCTCCATGTTGATGGTGAACAGAATCCCGAACCAGAGCGGGTCGAAGCCCAGATGGGTGATGATCGGCACGAAGATGGGCGTGGTCAAAAGGATGATGCCCGCCGGATCCAGGAACATGCCCAGCACGAAGAACACCGCCTGGATGGTCAGCATGATAACCCAGCGGTTCACCTCCAAGGACAGCACCCAGGCCTGCACCATGTCCTGGATGCCGGCGTAGGCCAGGAAGTGGGTGAAGGCCACCGCCCCGATGATGATCCAGAAGATCATGGCCGAAAGCTGCAGGGTCTCCATGCTGGCCTGCTTGACCCGGGCCCAGCTCAGCCGGCGGTGCACAGCGGCGGTTAAGAGCGCGCCCCCGGCACCCACCCCGGCCGCTTCGGTGGGAGTGGCCACGCCGCTGTAGATCACCCCCAGTACCAGCGCCACCAAGGCCACCGGCAGGATCACCCCCTTTAAGGAGGTCAGCTTTTCGCGGAAACTGTAGCGTTCGACTATGGCCGGACCCAGGGCCGGGTTTAGGTAGCAACGCACTCCGATGTAAACCACGAAAATAATGGTGAGCAGAATGCCGGGCAAGATGCCGCCGGCGAACAACTGGCCCACCGAGACCTCTGCCATGGAGCCGTAGAGGATCATGATGATGGAGGGCGGGATAAGGATGCCCAGCGCGCCACCCGCGTTGATGCAGCCTACCGCCATCACTTTGTTATAGCGCCGGTCCAGCATGGCCGGGAGCGCGATGAGGCCCATGGAAACCGTGGCCACCGAGCTGATGCCGGCCATGGCCGCGAAGATGGCGCAGATCACCACCGTGCCCATGGCCAGGCCGCCGCGCAGGCCGCCCATCCAGCGGTGCACCATCTCGTAGAGTTCGTCGGCCAGGCCTGAAAACTTAAGGATGTTGGCCATGAATACGAATAGAGGTATGGCCAGCAGCAAGAAGCTGGTGCCCTCGCCATAGGCGGTGTTGAACAGGACCAAAAGGCCCTTGGGCCCCCACACCCCCAGAATGCCCAACGTGGCGATGGCCAAAAGCGCGAAGCTGATCGGCACCCCCATCACCAGGAGCAGCACAAGCGCCCCGAAGACGATAAACGAGATCAGGCCGGTGCTCATGACGCCTCCAAGGTCTTGCCGGTTCTTATGAAGTGCACCGCCTTCATGCCGTTGGCCAGCGCCTGCAGGAGCAAAAAGGACGCGCCCAAGGGCACCGTGGCCATGGAGGGCCACAAGGGGAGCCGGGCGGCGGAGACCGAGGTCTGTCCGGATATCAGGGCCTCCACAGCGAGCTTGCCACCGTAGTAAATCATGGGCAGCGCGAAGATCAACACCAGGACGGCGGTCAGCACTTCGATCCAGGCGATTTTGCGCTCGGTGAAACGCACGTAGAGGATGTCCACCCTGGTGTGGGCCATGTTACGCAGGGTGTAGCCGCCGCCCAGCATAACCAGGGCGCACAAGAGGTATTGGTCCACTTCGTTGGACCAGCTGGTGGGCGCGTTGAAGAAGTAACGCGCCAGCACCTCCATCAGCACCAAGGCGGTTATCACCAGGCTGATTGGGGCTACCGTCTTGCCCAGGGCCAGATTAAGGGCCGAAATTGCGCTTGCCAGTCTATGCATATGATCCGCCAGTGGCGGCGTGACCCCAAAACCAGGCCACGCCGCCAGGTGGGTGGGTTTGCCTAAAACGGCGGTTACTCGCCCTTGCTCTTCAGGTGGGCCCGCAGGATCTCCACCAGCTTGGCCGAGAGTTCGGAGCGCTTGGCCTGGGCGTCCCACAGGGGATCCAGGGCCTCGCGGAAGCGCTTCATTTCATCCTTGGACAGCTTGATAATTTTCACGCCGCGCTTTTGGGCCGAATCCAAGGCCACCTGGTCGAATTGGGGCGTCATGTCGAAGCTGTATTCCATGGCGTTCATGGCAGCCTTTTTCACCGCCTTTTGCTGGTCAGCCGGCAGACCCTTGAAAGTGTCCGCGTTCATCACGATTTCGATCACGCCAGGGTTGTGGAAGGCGGGGTCAATGATGTACTTCAGCACCTCGTAGAACTTGTATTTCTCCATGGTGTACCAGGGGTAGTCGGTGCCGTCCACGGTGCCGCGCTGCAGGGCCATGTACTGCTCGGCGCCGGCGATGGCCACGGCCGAGGCGCCCAGGGCTTTCACGATCTGGGCCTCCATGCCCACCGCCCGGATCTTCTTGCCCTTGAGATCATCCAGCGTTTTTACCGGGAACTTGGTCATAAGGCCCATGGTGGCCACCGAAAGGGGGGCCAGGTAGGTAACGCCGTGCTTGGCAGTCGCCTGGGCCATGACATCCATGTAACCCTTTTTCAGTAGCACCACCTTGGCGTCCGCCGGGTCTGTCCAATTGAAGGGCAGCCACTGGCAGTTCACCTCCGGCACCAGGCCGGCGAAGTAGAGCAGGGAGCCCGAGTAGCCGTCGATCATGCCCTGGCGCACCGCGTCGAAGGCCTCCTTGGTCTTGACCAGCTGGCCGGGCCAAAACACCTTGATTTCCAGCTTGCCGCCGGTGAGGCGCTTGACCTCTTTGGCGAACATCTCGGTGCTTTGTCCGGCATAGGCCGTCTGGGGATAGGCGCACTGCAGGCGCAGGGTCTTGGCCGCGGCTGGAGCGGCGAAGGCCGCTAGACAAAGGGCCAGGCAGGCCGCCAGCACCATAAATTTCTTCTTCATGTCTCCCTCCCGTGTTTTTGCTTGGGCCGGCTTGAAGCCACCGGCCATCGGTTGCAATCATTTATTATTTTGGCACCGGCCCTCCCGGCGCGTCAGGAAAATTGAATGTGCCGCTTCAGGATCTTGCCGGTGTTGGTCTTGGGCAACTCATCTACGATGCGGACCAAGCGGGGATATTTATAGGGCGCCACCCGCTCCTTGACGTAATCCCGGATCTCCTCGGCCGTGGCCTGGACCTTGGGCCTGAGCACCACCACCGCGGCCACTTCCTCGCCCAGGTCCGCGTGGGGCGTGCCCACCACGGCACACTCCAGCACCGCCGGATGGCCGTAGAGCACTTCCTCTATCTCCCGCGGGTAGATGTTGAAGCCGCCGCGGATGATCATCTCCTTCTTGCGGTCCACGATGAATATGTAGCCCTCATCATCCTTGCGGGCCAGATCGCCGGTGTGCAGCCAGCCGCCGCGCAGGGTCTCGGCAGTGGCATCGGGCTGGTTCAAATAGCCCTGCATTACCCCCGGCCCCTTTACTATCAGCTCGCCCACTTCGCCCGTGGCCACGTCCTGATCCATGGGGTCCACGATCCTGGCCTCGAAGCCGGGGATGGGCTTGCCGATGGAGCCGGGCTTGGTCTTTTGGCCGTAGGGGTTCTCCACGCACACCGGCGAGCACTCGGTGAGGCCGTAGCCTTCATAGATGGTGACATTGAACAAGCGCTCGAAGCGGTGCAGAATCTCCACGGGCAATGACGCTCCGCCGGAAACGCAGAAGCGCAGGGACGAGCGTTTGGGCGGCATTTCCGCGGCCATTTCGGCCAGACGGTTGAACACGGTGGGCACCGCGTTCAGGAGGCTGCTCTCGGTCTGCTCGATGGCTGCAAAAACTTCATCAGCCTCGAAGTGCTCCCAAAGCCGCAGGGTGAGCCCCAGATAGATGTTGGCGTTCAAGGTGCTGGTCTGGCCGTAAATGTGGAATAGCGGCAACACCCCCAGAGCCACGTCGCTGGGCTCTGTATAACGCATGTCAGCAATGGTCATGGCGTTGCTGGCCAAGTTGTCATGGCTCAGCATGGCGCCTTTGGGCAGGCCGGTGGTGCCGCTGGTGTAGATGATGGCAAAGGTGTCGTCATCGGCCGCGGGGTGCAGGGGAAATTCGCCGCCTTTTTTGTAAAGCGCGTCAAGGGGGCGCAGCCAATCCGGCGCCCCGGCTCCGGCAGCCCAAGCCAGGTCCATGACCGGATTATCCTTCACCAGCGGCCCCGCGTATTTAAGATGGTCGGCATGGCCGATGAAGGCCCGCGCCCCGGAATCACGGAAGATGTGTTTGAGCTCCTCGGTGCGGTAGAGGAAGTTGACCGGCAGGCAGCGGGCGCCCAGCTTGGCCAGGGCATAGTAGCAGCTCACCCAGTCGATGGAGTTGGGCATCATCACCACGCAGGCATCGCCGGGGGCCAGGCCTGCATCCCTGAGGCCCCAGGCCAGGGAATCCACCCTGGCGTTCAGTTCGCCGTAAGTAATCTTTTGGCCCCGGTAGTCCAGGGCCAAGTAGTCCGGCCGCCGGGCCGCGCTGTCGGTCAGCAGTTTCGCCAGATTCACGCGCGCCTCCTCGCTTGGGGCCTAGCCCTCGTTTCTCAGCAGCAATGCGACACCCTGGCCGCCGCCCAGGCACATGGTGGCCAAGCCCAACTCCTTGCCCGTGCGCCGCAGCTCATAAATGAGCTTGGTGGTGATTACCCCGCCGGTGGCCGAGATTGGATGGCCCAGGGCGATGGCCCCGCCGTTGACATTGACCTTGGCCGGGTCCAGGTTGAGATCGCGGATGCAGGCCAGGCTCTGGGAGGCGAAAGCCTCGTTCAGTTCGATCAGGTCGATGTCGTCCACGCTGAGCCCGGTGATTTCCAGAACCTTGCGGGTGGCGAAG
>CAZDRW010000140.1:0-7866 GCA_964507555.1 uncultured Desulfarculaceae bacterium | reverse complement strand
CAAGAGCCTCGTCGGGTTGCTTGTCACCGGCGAGTGGCCGGAACTCGGCCGAATGGTTTCGGGCTCGCGGCTTTCGATTGACGGCATTCGTGTTGCCGTCGCTGACTATGGGCGGACTCTGACGATGCCTCATCGCCGCTCAGTTCCAGGCCTTTTCCGCCAAGATGAACCAAGGCCGGCGGCGAACCGCCGTCCAGCTTGAGATTGGCCCAGGCCCGGCTCCATACCGGATCCAGGCCCTCATGGTGCACCAGGGTAAGCTTGTCTTCCTCGCCGCCCAAAAGGTGCAGGGCGGCCATGGGAGCCTTTAAAGCGGCGGTGATCTGGACCAGCGCCTCCTCGAAAACCGGCAAAACGTCCAATTGCACGCTGCCGGCCATTACCTGAACTATGGCTTGCAGCGCGGCTTGCTTATCCTGTAAGCGGGCTAGGCCGTCCTTATGATCATGGGGGGAAGTCATGAACGCCTTTTTGTATTTATATTTATGGGGCAGGCAAGCTGTAAGTATTTAGTATACGCATTATAGCCAAACCAGCATAGCCGGGTACGCGAATCTTGCAACAACAGTTCTTACAGCATATCATGACCGCCATGATCAGGAGAGCCCGAGCGAAATGAGCCCCTGGGGACACTTGGCAGCCGCCGTGCCGCTTGCCGGCGCGGCATACCTGGCCGGCGGATCACCGCTGGGGGCCGCGGCCAGCGGCGCGGCCAGCGTGCTTTTGGATTTGGATCATGTGGCTGATTACCTTTGGCTGCAAAAGGGCCGCTTCCGCTTGCATGGTTTTTTCAGCGACTACCGCAGCCACCTCACGCCCAAGCTGTTTTTGTTCCTTCATTCCTGGGAATTAGCGCTCATGGCCTTGGTAGTTTCCCTGCTTTGGCCAGCCCCGCCCGTGGTGCTTTACCTGGTGGCCGGCTGGATCTATCACTTGGCCTGCGATCAGTTGAGCAACCGCGTGGGGCCGGCCTTTTATTTTCTATCCTTTCGCTATAGCAAAGGCTTTGAACGGAGCCTGCTGCCTTGCCCGCAAGGCCACGCCAAGCCTTGACACTTAGTGCGGCCTAAGACTACTTTAAAAGTGCGCTTTAGCTGTAGGCCTCTGGCATACCGGTGCAAATATTGATCATCTTTCGTCAACCAACCCGCCCAAGGAGCATCGCCATGAGAAGCCTCCCGCGATCAACCCCTCGCTGGCGCAGGATGCTTGGCCTGTTGCTTCTGGCGGTTCTGATAACCTGTCCCCAGGCAGCCCTGGCCGCGCCCCTTGAGCCCATATTGGTCGGCGTATTAATGCCCATGACCGGCGCGGTGGCGGCTTATGGCCAGATGACCAACGCCGGCATCCAGATCGCCCACCAGATGAAGCCCGAGGTCTTGGGGCGGCCGGTCAAGCTGATCTTGCTCGACACCAAAAGCGATGCCGTGGAGGCGGCCAACGGAGCCAGCCGCTTGGTGAAAAAAGATCGGGTGGTGGCTCTTTTAGGGCCGGTAACCTCCACCCGGGCCTTGGCCGCCGCGCCCATTGCCGAGGCGGCCGGCATACCCCTTATCACCCCCTCGGCCACCAGCCCCATCCTGACCCAAAACAAAAAGTACGTATTCCGGGTGTGCTTCATTGATCCCTTTCAAGGACAAGTGGCGGCCCGTTATGCCTATCAGCGCCTGGCCAAGCGCCGGGCGGCGGTGCTCATCGATGTCAGCCAGGACTACTGCGTGGGGCTGGCCGCCTTTTTCATGCGCGAGTTCAAGCGCCTGGGCGGACAAATTGTGGCCCAGGTGAAATGCAACACCGGCGACCAGGACTTCTCGGCTCAACTTGGCGCCATCAAAGCCGCCAAGGCCGAAATCCTATACCTTCCCAATTACTACACCGAAGACGCCCTGGTGGCGCGGCAGGCCAAGGAACTGGGGCTTGACATCCCCCTGCTTTCAGGCGATGGAGCCCAGGCCCCGGAACTCATCAAGATTGGCGGAGCGTCGGTGGAGGATTTCAGCTTTACCACTCATTTCCACCCGGAGGGCGCCCAAGGCGCTCTGGCCAAGGATTTCATGGCCAAATACAAAGAGCTCAGGCAGGCTGGCCAGATCAAGGAAGATTTGGCCAGCTTCCACGTTTTGGGCGCGGACGCCTATTATGTGCTTCTGGACGCGATCCAGCGCGCCGGCACCACCGATGGAGTCAAACTGCGCGAGGCCCTGGCCAACACCAAGGCTTTCAAGGGAGCCAGCGGCACCTTCGATATTAAATCCGACGGAAACGCGGTCAAGAGCGCCGTTATCCTGAAGGTGCGAAACGGCGAATTTGTTTACGTGACCACCATGACGCCCTAGAGGCCCATATTCAGTAGGGAAGAGAACCCCTAGGCGACGGGGAGGACATCTGCGCCATGAAAAGACTTTGCGTGACCGTGATCATATGCATGACGCTCTGCCTTGCATGGCAGCCAAGCCTGGCCGATGCGGCCGAGCCCGTCAAGATAGGGCTTATCCTGCCCATCACCGGTCCGGCGGCGGCCTACGGCGACATGGCGCTGGCGGGCATCAAGCTGGCCCAGACTGACCGTCCCACGGTGCTGGGCCGCCCGGTCAAACTCATACTCAATGACAACAAGTCGGACAAGGTGGAGTCCACCAACGCGGCCAACCGCCTTATCCAGCGCGATAAGGTTGCCGCCATCATCGGCGCGCTGTCCAGTTCCCCCACCTTGGCCGCCGCGCCCATCGCCGAGGCGGCGGGCATACCCCTGGTGAGCGGCTGGGCCACCAACCCCCTGGTCACCAAGGGCAGGCGCTTTGTGTTCCGCACCTGCTTCATCGATCCCTTCCAGGGCGGGGTGGCCGCCAACTTCGCCTACAAGGACTTAAAAGCGCGCAGGGCCGCGGTGATGATGGACGTAAGCCGCGATTACTCGGTGGGCTTGGGCAGCTTCTTCATCCGTTCATTTAAAAAACTGGGCGGCAAGGTGGTTCACCTGGCCAAGTATTCCCACGGCGACCAAGAATTTTCGGCCCAACTTGGCACCATCAAAGCGGCCCAGCCGGACATCATTTACCTGCCGGGCTATTTGCCCGAGGAGCCTCTTATCATCCGCCAAGCCCGCGAGATGGGCCTCGCCCAGCCATTTTTATCCGGCGACGCCGCCCAGGCCGACGAGACGGTGAAGATCGGAGGCCAAGCGGTGGAAGGGCTTTACCTCACCACCCATTTCGACGAGGGCGGCGTCTCCACCCCAGCGGGCAAGCATTACGCCAAGACCTATAACCAAACATACAAGAAAGCGCCCGACGCTCTGGGCGCCCTGGGCTACGACACCTACAACATCCTGCTGAACGCCATTGCCAAGGCGGGCAGCACCAAGCCTGACGCCGTGGTGAAGGCCCTGGAAAGCACCAAGGACTTCCCCGGCGTGTGCGGCCTTACCTCCATCGTTGACCACGACGCGGTCAAACCAGCCGTCATCCTGGCGATCAAAGACGGCAAATACACCTACGTGACCACGGTGCAGCCCTAGGAAACACCGGGTTCTTCGGTCAACAAGCCAGCTGGTGAATAGGGACGACGTCTGAGTTATAAGGTGGCCCGGATAATTCATGATACTTGGGTGGTAAATATTATGTGCCCTGGACAACCGCTGGACAACCGTATGATCCGGTTAAGCAGCCCTAATTCAGAAAGGAAAAGTATGTTCCCCTGCCCGGCACAGCCAGCGGGCCAGAGGCAAGGCGTCCGGCAAGCGAGAAACGCAGGCGTAGCCATAGCTAGGTCGAGGCCCGAGCGCAGACGGCAACGCAGCATATGGCCTGCTGGCGAAGCCGGACTGAATACGCCATGGATTTGATGCAGCAATTCATAAACGGGCTCACCTTGGGAAGCCTCTACGCCCTTATCGCCATCGGCTACACCATGGTGTACGGCATCCTGCGCCTCATCAATTTCGCCCACGGCGACGTGATGATGGTGGGCTGCTACATGGCCTGGTTCGGGGCGGTGCAGTTCGGGGTGCCCTGGTGGGTGGGCCTGATAGGAGCCATGGCGCTGACCGCGCTCTTGGGCGTAGTCATCGACCAGGGGGCCTACCGCCCCCTGCGCCGGGCTCCCCGCATCAGCGCGCTGATCACCGCCATCGGCGTCAGCTTTCTATTGGAGAACCTGGGTCTGGTGGTGTTCGGCGGCCGGCCCAAGGCTTTCGTCCGGCCGGAGATTTTCAACCAAATATACCTATGGGGCGATCTCAGGGTGCTTTCCTTGAGCGTCTGGACTCCGCTGATAACCGCACTGATCCTGGCGGGACTCTTGATCGTGATCTACCGCACCCGGCTGGGCATGGCCATGCGCGCGGTGAGCCGCGACCTGCACACGGTCCAGCTCATGGGCATTGACACCAACCGCATCGTGGCCATGACCTTCGCCCTGGGCTCCATGCTGGCCGCGGCCGGCGGCGTGTTCTGGGCCATGAAATATCCCCAGCTCAACCCTCTCATGGGCGTGCTGCCCGGGCTCAAGGCCTTCGTGGCCGCGGTGCTGGGCGGCATCGGCAACGTGGTGGGCGCCATGCTGGGCGGGCTGATCCTGGGCCTGGCCGAGATCATGCTGGTGGCACTCCTGCCGGATCTGGCCGGCTACCGCGACGCCCTGGCCTTTGTGCTTTTGATCGGCATATTGCTCTTTAGGCCCACCGGCATCATGGGCGAGGAGCTGCCCGAGTGATTAATCAGCATTTGAATGAACCAAGCGCATGAGTCTAGGTGGGCGCATATTCGGAACGGGCCCCCTGCCCGATCCCGGGGAAACCCGCAGACGGGACACCGTGCTCACCGTGGCCGCCTGCCTGGCGTTCTCCGGCCTGCTATGGCTCACGGAGAATCACGCCGACGGCTACGTGGTGCACATGCTCACCTTATCCGGCCTGTTCGTGGTGCTGGCGGTGAGCTATAACCTGATCAACGGCGTCACCGGCCAGTTCTCCCTGGAGCCCAACGCCTTCGTGGCCTGCGGAGCCTATGTAACCGCACTGCTCACGCTCTCGCCCATGGAGAAGGAAGCCTCCTTTATCCTGGAACCCTTGATCTGGCCGCTGTCGGTCATCCACATGCCCCTTCTGCCCGCGCTCGTCATCGCCGGTTTGTGCACCGCGTTCATGGCCTTTGCCATGGGGTTCCCGGTTTTCCGGGTGCGCGGCGATTACCTGGCCATCGTAACCCTGGGCTTTGGCGAAGTGGTGCGGGTGGTGGCCAACAACGCCCAGAGCGTGACCAACGGCCCCTTGGGCTTGAAGGGCATCACCCACCTCACCAACCTGTGGTGGGCCTGGGGCCTGGCGGCGCTGACGCTTTTCGTGGTGGTGCGCCTGGTGCATTCCTCCTATGGCCGCGCCTTGAAGGCCATTCGCGAGGACGAGACCGCGGCCGAAGCCATGGGTATCAACGCCTTTTGGCACAAGATACTGGCTTTCACCCTATCGGCCTTTTTCGAAGGCATGGCCGGCGGGCTCTTGGCCCATCTCATCACCACCATCAGCCCCAGCCTGTTCACCTTTATCCTCACCTTCAACCTGCTCATCATCATTGTGGTGGGCGGCCTGGGCTCTACCACGGGCGCGGTTCTGGGGGCAGTTCTTTTCACCTTTGGCGGCGAGTGGCTCAGGGTGGTGGAAGAGCCCACGGACCTTCTCGGCCTGCACATCCCCGGCATACCCGGCATGCGCATGGTCTTCTTCAGCATCATCCTGGTGGGGGTGATGCTGTTCGCGCGCCACGGCATCCTGGGCCGCAACGAATTTTCCTGGCGCTGGCTTTCAGCCTTAGCCAGGGGCAAGGGAAAGCGGGCATGAGCGCGGCGCTCTTGGAAGCCAGGGCCTTAAGCTGCCGCTTCGGTGGCCTGTTGGCCGTGGATTCCTTGGACCTCGCCCTGGAGCAGGGCTCCCTGGCCGCGCTGATCGGCCCCAACGGAGCGGGCAAAACCACCTGCTTCAACCTGTTCACCGGCCAAGTCAAGCCCAGTGCGGGGCGGATTCATTTCAAGGGTCAAGCCGTCTTGGGTCTGAAGCCGAGCCGCATCAATCATATGGGCGTGGCGCGCACCTTCCAGAATATCCGCCTGTTTGACGAGCTCACGGTCTTGGATAACGTGCTGGTGGGATTCCACGGTGGGCTTAAAGCCAACTTCCTCTCGGCCATCTTCCGTTTGCCCGGTTATAAACGCGAAGAACGGCGCATGCATGAGCGTGGTGAAGAGTTGTTGGAGCTGGTTGGTTTGGGCAGCTTTAGCCAGAGCAGGGCCTCCAACCTGGCCTACGGCCAGCAGCGCCTGTTGGAGATCGCCCGCGCCTTGGCCACCGGGCCGGAGCTCTTGCTTTTGGACGAGCCGGCCGCGGGCATGAACGCCAACGAGACCAAGGACCTGGCCGGGCTGGTGCGGCGTCTGCGCGACCAGATGGGGCTAACCGTATTGCTCATTGAGCACGACATGCGCTTTGTCATGAATCTCTGCGAAACCCTGACCGTGCTGGACCACGGCCGGGTCATCGCCCGCGGCGCACCCGAGGAGGTGCAAAGGGACGCCGCCGTGATCGAAGCCTATTTGGGAGCAAGCATGGAAATGGGTCAAGACGGGCATGCTCCCGAAGCCGGCGAGGAAAACGGTCATGCTTGAGGTGCGCGATCTCACGGTGCGCTATGGCGGCATCACCGCTTTGCGCGATGCCAGCCTGGAAGTCGGGCGCGGCGAAATCGTCGCCCTGATCGGAGCCAACGGCGCGGGCAAGTCCACTCTGCTGGCCGCGGTGATGGGCCAGGTCAAGCTCGCCCAAGGAAGCATCCTCTACGCGGGTGATGACATAACCGGCCACAAGCCGCACCGGCTGGCGCGACGGGGGCTGGTTCTGGTGCCGGAAGGCAGGCGGGTCTTCGCCAACCTATCGGTGCACGAGAACCTGCTCCTGGGCGGCTATGCCCATCCCAGAGACGCGGAACTCGATGGCGACCTGGAATTGGTCTACGAGCTTTTCCCCCGCCTGGCTGAAAGACGTAAGCAAACCGCAGGCACCCTCTCCGGCGGCGAGCAGCAAATGCTGGCCCTGGGCCGGGGCCTCATGAGCCGCCCCCAACTCATGATGCTGGACGAACCTTCCCTGGGGCTGGCCCCGCTTTTGGTGATGGAGGTTTTCGGCATCATCCGCCGCATCCACGACCAAGGCGTCACCGTGCTTCTCATTGAACAAAACGCCGCCGCCGCCCTGCAGATCGCCCAACGGGGGTATGTGCTGGAAACCGGGCGGGTAGTGCTTTCGGGCAGCGGCCGCGAGCTGATGGCCGACGGCCGGGTGCAGCGAGCTTATTTGGGTATGGATTAAGCGCGGCTTTCAGCCAAGCCCCTCTCCGCGAATTGATTTGGCTTTGGGCAACGTAGGGCTACTTTATTAAGCAGGTTTTGCCCGGGAGGGGCAACCCCTTCTTTTGCGGTGTCGATTCAAAAGAGAAGTGCAACAGGATGTGATTGAAAAGGGCATCGCATTTGTGTTCGCTAGTAGTTGCAACACAAACTCACCGGGCATCCGGTGGATATCGATCTTACAAAAACTCAACGGAAATCATTTCGTAGCGGGTCTACTGCCACTATCTGCCGAGTCGGCAATCAAAAAGCACCATCGACGAACTGGACGATCCGGTGTTGCCGCTCGCTGCGGGGTAGGTGGAGTAGTCTGCTTGGCACCGTCTCGCAGCGGGTTTGAGTCACGCACTCTGCCCCCCCCACCCCCCGACTCGCCCCCTCACCTTCGCGCAACGTATTGCAGGAACCCGTTCCCATCGGCTCAGCAGCGAAGACCGCGCCGCTTCTCCGCAGACCGTCGCTCTCGGCCGG
>CAZDRW010000139.1:0-7886 GCA_964507555.1 uncultured Desulfarculaceae bacterium | reverse complement strand
TGCTGCAACTTACTCCAGGTGTCTGCGTTCAAAATCCCGTCTATGATAAGTCCCCGGGATTCCTGAAAGCGTGCGATAGCCCGTCGGGTGGGAGGGTCCGTTTCGCCGCTCTGCAGTTTTGGTCCCATGCCAAGCGACTGCAGGAGGCCCTGCGCTTGTTTGACTTCGGCAGGACCAAGGGAGTTATTAGGAACCAGCATGGCTAAAAGAGCCACCACCGGTAAATGGTCCGAGGGGCCTTCGTCAACAACATAGGCCTTGATCGTTTTTAATCCGTGGCTATAAAAGATGTGATCTATCTTGGGGTTCGGCATGTCTTTGTATTGACCTGATTTGATTTCCGAAAGCCGATAGGTTCCCTTGCTGAACTTATCGGGGAAAGCATCCAGCATGACCTCGCTTAAGTGGCGATAGGGCTCTGACATGGGAAAGGTATTCAAATCGCCAGCTAGAATACGGTAGCGATGATGGTCGGCCTTGATGTCCTCCACCACGCTGTTCATCTGTACAGAGCGCGAACTCATCCCCAGCACCTCCTTTATGAGGCCCTTGCCGCCGCCGTCAACCAGGCCTTCGCGGGAAAAGTGAGCCACATAAAAGACCAGGGGTATGCCCTGAATGTCTAAAACCGCCTTGGCAAAGCTGCGCCCGCCCTTGCTACCGGCTAGCGGCAACACTTGAACGGTCATGGGCCAGCGACTGAATACGCCCAAGCGCGGGCGCCAGTCTTTCTTGCCATAGCCGCGCACTGCCTTATAGTGGGCAAAGGCACAGGTTCGGGCAAGGTGCCCCACGTCTTTCTCATCTATCTCCTGGACGGCTAGTAGATCGGGTAATTGGCTGGCCACCACCTGCTCCACTTTAGCTATAGCCCTTTGCTTGTTGGAGTCCAAGCCTTTTCGAATGTTATAAGACATCACCTTGATGTCGGCCTGCCAGGCCTGGGCGTCCCAGGCAGTGCCGACCAGTCCTATACATATGAAAACGCCCATCAGCACGGCGGAGAGCCTGGTGAAGGTATGCGTGGAATTGGGGCAAAGTGAGGCCATGGTGGATGCCGTCCTTTCGCCAGCGCTATTTGATGCTCTTGAGGAGCGCTTCAGCATCCTTGCGCTCGGGGAATTCCCGTCCCCCGGCCAGGGCCTTTTTTAAAGTCGCTTTGGCTTTGTCCGGCCTTTTCATGCCTTGGTGAACGAAGGCCAAGTGGTACAGAAAAGTTGGATTGTCGGAGTCCTGGCTAACCGCCTCTTCCAACTCCCGGGACGCGCTGAGCCAAGCTTTGCGTTTCGCCAGCAGCCATCCCATGGTGTCGCTTACTCTGGCGTCACCAGGAGCAATACGTTTGGCATGCTGAGCAACCGGCAGAGCTTCGTTGAGGTTTTTATCGCCTCCCATGCGGATGAGCACAAACGCCAAGTTGTTCAAGGCTGGTACGAAGTCAGGGTTTATGCTCAGAGCCTGGCGGTAATCTTCAGCCGCTTCTTTGTCCTTTCCCAAAGCTTCGCGAAGGTCTCCGCGAGCTGTCCAAGTAGCTGCGCTCAACGGTGCCAGCTTCACTGCCTTGTTCAGATACTCAAGCGCCTCCTTAAGATTATTTTGGGAGCGTGCTACTGCAGCCAATCCCATATATGAACCCAGCATCTTTGGATTCAAGGCCAAGGCCGCTTTGTATTGTTCGGAAGCTTTGGCATATTGTTTGTCGGCCTGGTAGATGTCTCCCAGCAAGTTATGGGCTTGGTCTTTGCGCCTCATTTTACCCAGGTGTTCGTCAACTAGCTTCACCGCCTCTGACGACTTCTTGCGCTCGATAAGCAGAAAAGCAAGACGCATCAAGGCATCAAGGTTATTGGGATCCAATTTCAAAGCCTGCTTAAAGAAAGATGCGGCTTGATCCAACTCGCGCCGGACTTGGGCCAATAGGCCCATACGTAGATAGCCAATTGATGATTTAGGGGCTTTTTTGATCAACTCCTGGAAGTCTTGCTGCGCCTTGGTATAAGCGCCTTGGGCGAGATATAACCGCCCCCGCAGATCCAATGCCGTGAGATTGCCGGGCTGCTCGACCAGAATATGGTCCACTTGGGTAATGGCCTGTAAATACTCGCCGGCCTGGGCGTGCAGCATGGCCAGCATGAAACTGGCCCGCCTATTATTGGGGTCTACTTTTAGCGCCTTTACCAAATCCGCCTTGGCCAGTTGCGGCTTTTGCAAAGCGGCGAAGGCCTGCGCCTGGCGGTAAAGAGCCTCCGGATCATCCGGCACGGAGCGCAGCACTTCAGTGAGAAGCGCAACCGCTTGTTCGTTCTGGCCGCGTCGGAGCATGATTCGTGCGTTCAGGGTTTTGGAGGCTATATCTTCAGGATGTTCTTTACGCACCTTTTCCAATAATTTGGCGGCTTCAGCCACACGGCCTCTCTCTAGGGCCAATTCGGCTATAGCGTTTTCCGGCACTGGAGAGGATGGATCCAATTTTGCGGCGCGGGCCAGATAGGCTTGGGATTGGCTGTCGTCTCCTTTTGCGGCGTAAAAGCGGGCTGTCATCAGCAAGGGCCAGATTGAATCTGGAAACAGCCTTACTGAATCTAAATAGTTCTGCTCGGCAAGGGCGCTTGGCCCGTTCGTGGCATAGAGCCGGGCCAAAGCCAGGCGGAAGCGCTCTTCGTCGGGGAACCGGGCCACCAGTTCTTTAAGGGCCTTTTCGGCTTCACCGGTTTTTTGTTGGCGGACTAAAAGCTCCACCAGCATGAGGTGCAGCCTGGCCTCCTTGGGATGGGCCAGCGCTGCTTCCTTTAGCGCTTGGGCCGCCTTGTCCTTTAATCCTTGGTTCAACAGCAAGCGGACCAGCAACAGGCGCGGCGTAAGCAGCTGAGGAGCCAAGGCCGAGGCTTTGCGGTATTCAGCTTCGGACTTGTCAAACAAGTTGTCTTCTTGATAAAGCTGTCCAAGCAGTACATGGACGTCGGCCCGTTTGGGCGCCTGTCCCAAGGCCTTTTGTAATATCTCCTCCGCCTTTTTGGGCTGCTGGCGTTGTCCGAAAGCCTGCCCAAGAAGCACCAAAGCGTCTACATTCGCGGGGTTCTTTTGCAGAACTAGCTGAGCCCGTTCTTCGGCCTCTGCTGCTCGCCCGGCAAGCAGAGCTATCTGCCCCATTCGCACCTGGGCGTCCAGGTTGTCAGGGTTCAGGGTGACAACGTTGAAAAACATGCGGTAGGCCTGGCCCAACTCGCCAAGCTTCAGATAGGTGAGCGCCAGACGGTAATGAGCATCGACGTAGCGGGCATCTTCTTTAAGAGCGTTACGGAATTCTAGTTCTGCCTCGCGAAACTTGCCCTTATTGTAATACTCAAGGCCGCGATCAAAATATTCTTGCTTGCCAGCCCAAACCGGAGTCGTATTTAAGGCGGCCACAAGGAAGACAGCGCTCAAGGCCAAACAGATCTTATAGATCATGGACTGATGAAGCATGGTTTCACTCCCCGCCGTCCAAATTATGACCGCTGGACGGGTTCTCAATGCAAAGATACGAGAGGGGGCAGGCAAGTCATCTGTAAATAAGGCCATCCAATGGAAGGCTTAATAAATTATAACGCAGGCCATGGACATAGTTAAGAAGGCTCGTCCCTGGCCGCCGTCGATTTTGGCTGCACCACGAAGTTTAGAACACCGCCCGGTCCTGTTTTTAGTCCTGGACCGGGACTTAGGGTCACCGTATCGCTCTCAATGGTTACACTATAAAACACTTCTGGCAAAAGACCGGCCACCAGATGACGCGTGGGCCCCGGTGGGCTCTTATAGCTGATTTTGGCAAGAGGCTCCGGCTCTCCCAAATGAACGGCCACGACGCGAGGCCAGCGCGGATCGTGAATCACTAGCCCCTTTACTTTGGGGTGATCGCTAATAAGCAGGGTGATCTCGGGGGAAGGCGAAGATTGGGCGTCAGCAGGAAGCAGCACGTGCACCATGGGTCTGACTAAGCCCTGTTCGTCGTGGCCCCCGATTTCCACCCGCCAAGATGCGGGGTTTCTCGTTGGAGCTTGAGGCGGGTAATTTTTACCGTCCACCCAGTTGCCGGCCGCCTCGCCGCCAAACACCCAGGCATGGCTTTCCAGAGGCCATAAGCAGCGTACCTCCAAGGTGCCCTGGCCTTCAACGTATCGCAAGCGGTTCATGGGTCCGCTCCAACGGCCCGGCCCCACCGATTTTAAGTCTCCAGTCATTTCTGGGCGTTTGGTAAAGTGCAGGGCGAAACGTGGTTGGAGTTCTTTGCGGGAAACCACAATATCGTCAATCACCGCAATTACTTCAGGCGCTTGATAGTCTTGTGGGCCACTGGCGCGCAAATGAATAACATGGCGTACCACCCGAGCAGCCTTGGCTGTGCTGCCTTGATAAGCCTTGGTTAGGTCGCCGCGAACATAGAAAAAACGCGGCATGGCCTGGCTGGCTGTGATGCCGGCTACTTGATAGACATCCCGCAATTTGTTCCAGGGTGCGGGACCCCGGTCCCAGCCTGAAGCGGTCCAAGGTGCGGTGCTCAGAGCCAGGCCATCCTGACCGAACAGAGTCCAGGAGCGCTGGCCGCCATCGTTAGCATAAGTATTATTGGGCTTGGCCCCGAGGCGCATGTCAAGCCAGGAGTATTCCTTAGGGTCATGAATCAGCACCGTATTATGCGCTGCACTGCGGATAGCGTAGTTAAGGGCATGAGGGGTGAAGGGGCCATCATAACCGCCTGCTCGGGGTAATAGGAATCCTTGCCGCCAAAGTAAGATAGAACCGGCGCCCAGATGTTGGGGCAGCGAATAATGAGGGCCGCAGGAAAAGGCAAGCCAGGTGGCCAGGGGACTCCAATCGCTGCGCGAAATTGCCAGGCCCACTGAAGGCGCCAGGTGAGTTAAAGGCGCAAAAGCCAGCGCTTCCGCAGTGGTCTCCTGGCCTTGCCAAACCAAGTCCAAGGCATAGCGATGGGGTGCCAGCAACCCGATGCCGCGGCTGCCCATCACCAAGGTTCTTGCCAAGCCTGCGGCTTGATCGTCGGGACGCAAGGCAAGCAAGATCAGCATTTGCAGCCGCACTAAATCCGCTGCTTCCTCATCTGAAAATATGTGGTCACCGAAGGAAGCCACCCGGTTGAAACTTCCCAGGGATGCATGTTTCACGCCCGGCAACAGACTGGCTGAAAGCAGGGCCAGCCGGTCCTTGAACCAAGGTGAGTCCTGCGTCAGGTTCAGGCCGCTGGCGCTTTTTAAGGCTGCAGCGAACTCCAGTAAGTCCAGGCCAGCCTGGGCTCCAGCCGATTCGCCGCCGAACCATCCACCGCCTCGGCCTAGATTGATGAGGCAGGGAAGGATTTCTTGCTTGAATCTCTGCTCTAGGGCCTGGTTGAGAAGTTTGGGCGCGCCTGGGTCCTGACCATGAGCGGCCAAGGCGGCGAGACCGGTGAGGCGTAAAGCAGCCATCGAATCAAGACTAAAGCAGCCTCGGCCTGCATTTTCAAACACGCGGGCCTGTGCCACCAACCAAGCGGAAATACTTTCCCGCTGTTTCGGTTGAAAAAAATCCCAGGCCCAATCCAAAGTAAGGGCCGTCCAGCCGACCCGCAGGTTGGCTTTGGTCAAATCGTTGGCTAGAAAGAAAACCGTTTTGCCAATGCCCGCCAAATCGCCGATTGCAAGCTGGCCTGGCTTGAGCAGGAGTCGTTTGTCCTCAAAGCGATCAATCAGCCAGGCGTGATCGCCGGCCGCCCTGGTTGTGACTAGGCGGAAACCGGCTTCCCAGAGTTCCGCCTCGCTGAGCGAGGCTTCGCTAAAGCGCAGTATGCGCTTGACCGCGCCTTGCGAGCGGGCCAAGGGCGCGGCCTTGAGTGCGCAGGCGACGGCGATTTTTCCCAAACGCTTGGCTTGGTCGGGCTGTTCCTTAACCAAAATCGCGGCGGCCAGGGCAAGGCCGGGACCGTCCTGGGGGAGGGATTTTGTGCGTTCCGGCTCCTCGGCCCAGACGATTAGCCGGCGCCAATAATAGGATTGACTGTCCGCCATGGCGCGCAAGCGATCCAGACCGGTCTGGTCGATCCATATGCGCGGATGTGGACCAATCTCCGCAAGCGTGGGCGGTGAGCCCACAGACTTACCCTTCACCGATGGCTCCATTTTTGGCGGATCTTGCGCGGCGCCAGGCAAAGCAGCCAATAACAGGTAAAGCACTGATGTGATAACCATCGGGAGAAACATCAATCCAACTCCTCCCCTGCCTCGAGGGCGTGAACCGCCTGAGCCATCTCCCATGTGCTCAGGAAAAGTAAACGATAACGTTTGCCATCATTGTAGCGCTTGAGCAGGGATTCGAAAAAGTCGCGCATGGGCGGTCCCAAAAGAGCATGGTGATGCTTTTCGGGGGCGCCATGGCAATGCAGCTTGATAAAGCAGATGTTGTCCGCCCCTATCACCCTCGGGGCGTAACGCAGCCAGAGCCGCATGCGCTCCGGCGTTGGCGGACGATGCCAGCCCAGTTCCGAGTTTTCCAGGCTGGGCAACAGGCCATGCTTACGCCTGCGCCAGTTTAAGGCCAGAACGCCCTGAATCAGCAGCAGGTCTCCTGCAGGCGGCATCCCCACCCTCGCAGGGACTCCTCCCTCGTGGCTACGGGGGCGCTGCGGGTCGTCGGTGGCGTAGTAGATGGAGTTGATGGTCTTGGTCTGGGCCGGGCTGGGAGCGGCAGGCAGAGTGAAGTCGGCAAAACAGCCGGTGCGGGCCAGGATTGAAATTTCGTCGTTAACGCCACACCAGCGGCCATCAGGCAGAGCATTGTCCAAGGCCCAGTTGCCATGTATGAAGCCGTAACAGATGCCGCCATCCGGCCCGTGATGCAGGAGTCCATGACGTTGATACAGCAGGTCGGCATAGCTGGCCAGCATGTCTTCTAGTTGGGCGGATGACTCACCCTGATGGTGCAGATGCACTTCAATCTCGCCCAAGCCTTGTTGCTTTAGTGCAGCCAAACGGTCCAGAAGCTCGGGACGGTATTCCTCGAGGGGGTAGAAAAAATCGTGGCGTGGCGCGTGGCCCCTGGCGTCGGCCAGCCCCTCCACAAGGCGCGGGAGGCCGGTCTCCCAGGCGGCCAGACGGGCCGAAGCCTGCTCTTCATCCGTGGTCCCTCCCAAGGGCTCGAAATGATCGGCCACAGCAAGCAGTATGGTGAGTGGCCGGTTCTCTGGTGCTTGCGGCGCCGGCCTGAGGGCTTGGGCCAAGTAAGCTGCCAGCCACTTTTCCAAGGCGTGTGTCACAAGGCGCCTTCCTAAACCGCCAAGCCCCAAAGGACGCGTAGCATAATATGCATGCCGAAAATCGCCCCCAAGGTGGCCGCTAAGGTGAGCCAAGTCATGCGGCCCGACCAGGGATGATGTACGTTGTAACCCTCATTGCTTAAAACGTTTAAGGTGGCTACCACCATGGCCAGAAGAATATAGCTGGTAAATTTATAGGTCTGGCTAAGGAAAAAGCCACAAACCTGCCAGCCTATGAGCGCACCGGTGAGACCCGCTATAAGCGGCTCCAACCAAGGCGGCGCGTTTGGCAGCTTGCCCAAGAGAAATAACTCGCGGAAGCCTTGCAGGAAAAGGGCGATCCAAAAGAAAGCACCGACAAAACCTGATTCGGCAAGCGCCAAAATAAATGAGTTGTGTGCTGTTGCTCCGTGTCGCTCCACGAATTGGCCAATACCGATGCCGAAGATTGGCTTCTCCTTGAATAGATTCAAACCTTCGACCCAGTGCTCCATACGGCCACGGGTTGAGACGTCATCCACGCCCGTGGAGCCGAAACGAGGCAGGGTCAGTATGAGCGATAACATGAACAGCAGCGCGCCGATGGAAAGCACTAGGCCCACCC
>CAZDRW010000138.1:863-7901 GCA_964507555.1 uncultured Desulfarculaceae bacterium | reverse complement strand
TATGGTCAAGGTCATCCTGGAGACCTCGGCCTTGGGCCCGGAGTTGAGCGCGCGGGCTTCAGGCGCGCTGGTTAATAGCGGTGTGCAGTATCTCAAGACCGGGTCCGGTTTTTTCGGCCCGGCCACCCCGTCTGACGTGGGCATATTAAAGGCGGCCGGCGCGCCCAGGTTGAAGGTGAAGGCGGCCGGGGGCATAAAAAGCCTGGACGGCGCCTTGGCTCTCATTGCGGCCGGGGCCGACCGCTTGGGGTCCAGCACGGGCTGGGCCATATACCAGGAGGCGCGCGAGCGTTGGGACGCCTAGTCTTCCTGGGTCTCGATGGGGTGGGCCTGGACTTAGCCCAAGCTTTGGCGGGCCGTGGGGTCATGCCCCAGCTGGGACGGCTCATGCAGATTGGCCAAGTTTGGGCGACCCGCTCGCCGTTGCCCGAGGTTTCGCCGGTTTGCTGGACCAGCATGTTCAGCGGCCTGAATCCTGGCCAACACGGGGTCTTCGGCTTTGGCGAGCACCTGCCCGGAACCTATCAAGTGCGGCCGGTGGATTCTACCGCCGTGCAAGCTCCCCGCCTTTGGGACCGCCTTAGCCGGGCCGGCCGGCGCTCGGTGGTGCTAAACGTGCCGCTCACTTACCCAGCCACCGCCATCAATGGGGCCATGGTCAGCGGTTTCGTGGCTCCTGAGTTGAGCCGGGCGGTGCAGCCGCCCTGGCTTCTGCCCAGATTGCAGGCCTTGGGCTACCGGCCGGAGGCTGACCTGGATAAAGGCCGGGAAAACGCCGCCGCCCTGGCCGTGGACGTGGCCCGGGCGCTTGAGGCGCGGCTGACTATGTTCAAGGAGCTATGGCAGGAGGAGTGGGATTTCTTTTGCGCGGTCATCACCGACACCGACCGCATCAACCACTTTCTGTGGCCCGCGCTCTGGGACCCGGCCCATCCTGCGGCCGAGACGGCTTTGGCAATCTATCGCAAGGTGGATGATTTCATCGGTTGGACTTGGCAAAAGCTGCGGCCCGAAGTGGAATCCGGCCGCGCGGCATTTCTGCTGGCCGCGGATCATAGTTTCGGGCCCATTCGCTCGGAGGTTTATCTAAACCCCTGGCTCATGGCAGAGGGCTATCTAAATATAGAAGGACCGGCCGGCAGCGAACGCATACTACCCCAAAGCCACGCCTTAGCCCTGGATCCCGGCCGCATATATCTGCATTATGCCGGGCGTTTCCCCAACGGCTCGGTGCAAAACGGGCTGCAGGCAGATTCCCTGCGCCAAGAAATAGCCCATAGGCTGCTGGCCTTGACCTTTCTACAAGTTATCAAGCAAGAAGGTGAAATCCGCACAGAAACCCTGCATCCCGTTGAGCGGGTCTACACCAAGGAACAACTTTATCAAGGTCCGCATGCCCACTTGGGGCCTGACTTGGTGGCCCAGGCCGCGCCCGGTTTTTCCCTGCGCGCCGGTTTGGACCGGGGCTCGGTCTTCGGCCTTAGCCATTTGAGCGGCACCCATCGATCTACAGGAGCCCTGGCCTTGTGGTTGGGGCAAGAGTCACTTAGCAACTTACCGTTAAATATCCAAATGTTAAATCAATTAATGGCACAGTGGTTGGACATGGAAAAACCCGCGGATTTGCTAACCACACCCAATTCGAGTTAAACTAGCCGGAATCGGCGGAGTATTCAGGGCAATGCCTGCCAGCCGCCTAAGCCTTGATCCGTCCCCTTGCCCGCTGCCGGCAAGCGTCCCCTAGGCCGCACCGACGATGGAGAGGACTATTGCATGCTCGACCCCTATAAGCCGCAACGCATCGATCTTACAGACTTTTCAAGCTACATAGGCTCCTGCTTGGACTTAACCAATACGCGCTTGTCCAGGTTTAAAAGCATCACCGCCCTGGCTGAAGTGGAGCATGAACTCAACAAGTATCCCCGCCTAAACTCCTTGGAAGAGCCTAAGCAAATAAACATTTTAGACGACAAGTTCCTGGGCGAGAAGGACTTGGCGCGCGCGCACGCCGCCTTCTTGGATGGCTCTGTGCTTTTGGAGCACACCTGCGCCGGGGAAGCCACCCGCCTGGGCTTGGGCACCAAATACCTCATCAATCCGCGCCTGGATCTTAGTCCCCAAGCCCTAACCAATCTTTTAGGCGAAGAATATGAAACGCCGGTTGATCCGGATAGCCTGCGCTCCATGAATTTGGGCCGGCGCCATATGCTGCAACTGGCTTGGGACCTCAGCCAATTGGCGATCGAGGCCGGCAAGGACCCTGCCAAGGCGCTGCAAAAGCAGACCCTTTTGGTAATTGTCAACCAAGCGTCCTGGGAAGCTGTGTTGCACGATTTCCGCGAAGCCCATTATTACGGCTTCTCCAGGCCCAAGGTGCTGTTCATGGTGCAGCAGGACTTTCACGGCATCAGCATTACCGACCAGGGCTGGATTTATGACACCAACTCCCCCCGGCGTTTGCACAACCACGGCCAGATGCTCATGCAGACCGCTATGGACAACCAGGTATTCCGCCTGTCCGAATCAGGCCGGCCCGCGCACCTGACCTGGTCGGAATACAGGCAGATCCTGGGTGGGTTTGTGGACAAAGTATCGTTTAACATCGAGGACTTGGACTACTTGCGCCAGTCACTGGACCTTGCAGGCCTGGCTGCGGCCGTGAAGCTTTCCGAAACCGGCGCCCGCATGATCATGGAGGTGGTGGCCAACAACCCGGGCAACCCGCAAAAAGGCGGCTTGTGCGCTTGGGATGCGGAGCTTGAGCGCGACGTGATGATTGAGTCCTTCCAGCTGGCCGGCGTGGAAAACAGCCAAATCACCTATCTTAATAAAAACGTCAATCACTATCCCTACCCCTCCAACGCCCTGACCCAAGTGCGCGAACGGGGTTTGGCCATGCCCATCGCGGTCAAAAAGGGCTTTCTCTATTTCCAGCCCATCCAGGGCGACGTCAACTTTTTGGTGGACACCGCCTTTATCCAACGCAAGGAAGTAAGGCCCATCAACTCCTGGAAGTCGGGCGCCAACACCATCCAGGCCCTGGAAGCCATGGCCCAGCAGGAAAACCGCAAGGGCTTCATGGCCTGGGCCCAGAAGATAACCGGCCTGGATTTATAAGGCTTTTCTCTCTGGTTTTCCCCCGCCGCTCCCCGTGCTAGATTAAGGGCCATGACGATTTCAGCCCTCACCGTAGAGGTGGCCGTGGCCGCGCCGGTGTGGCACGCCCTGAGCTATCGGGTGCCGCCTGAATTGGCCAACCTCATCCGGCCGCTCACCAGGCTTTCGGTTCCCATGCGGGGGAAGCCGCGCTTGGGCTTTGCCCTCAGCGCGCCGGAGCCCGGCCAGGCGGAAGGCCTGCAAGCGGTGGCGGATGTACTGGACGACGCCGCTACGGGCCAGGCGTTGCCACCGGAGCTAAAGGACTTTTTCACCCGGGCCGCCGCCTATTATCAAGCCCCCCTGGGCCAGGTTCTGGCCTGGTCCCTGCCCTCCGGCCTGGGCGCGCAACCGCAGGCAGCCCAACCCAAAAGCCGGCAAGTCGCCATGGTTAGCGTGCGGGAGGGAAGTGCGCTTGACCGACCCAGGCCCAGCGGTCAAGCCGCCCAACTCTTGGACCTGCTGCATCATGAAGGTCCGCAAAGCCTTCCCCAGCTTAAAGAGCGTTGGCCCAGGGCCAAGGCCCTGGTTGCCAAGTTGGAGGCAGCGGGCTTGGTGTCTTTGCGCCACCGTCCCCTGGTGCGGGACTTATTAGGCCGCCCCTTATGGCCCGAACCCAGGCCCGAGCGCCTCACTCCGGATCAAAACGCGGCCTGGACCCAACTGGAACCAGCTTTAAGAGCCAAGTCTTTCGCGCCTTTTTTACTCTACGGCGTGACCGGCAGCGGCAAGACCGAGCTTTATGTGCGTGCCTGCGAGACAGCCCTAGAAGAAGGCCGCGGCGCCTTGGTCCTCACTCCGGAGATCGGATTGGTGCTGCGCTTGGAAGGCCTTTTGCGCGACCGTCTGGGCGCGGACATTGTGGCGGTGCTGCACTCGGGCCTTACTCCGGCCGAGCGCCGCGGCCAATGGCAAGCCATCGCTGCGGGCCGGGCCCGGGTGGTGGTCGGCGCCCGCTCAGCGGTGTTCGCGCCTTTAGCTTCGCTGGGGGTGATCTGCGTTGACGAGGAGCAGGACGAAGCCTACAAGCAGGAAGACCGCCTGCGCTATCATGCCCGCGACCTGGCCCTGCTGCGAGGCCAGGAACAAAAGGCGGTGGTGATCCTGGGCAGCGCCACGCCCGCGGTCATCACCTGGCAGCGCGCCCGGAACGGTGGGCTGTGCTTTTTGAACCTGCCCCACCGGGTCAAAGAGGCCAAGCTTCCCACCATGGAAGTGGTGGACATGCGCCGCGCTGGACGCCTGGCCGGCGGTTTCTTGAGCCTCCGCCTGCGCCAGGCCCTTAAGGAAACCGTGGCCGATGGCCGTCAAGTAATTCTCTTTCTCAACCGGCGCGGGTTCGCCCCAGCCCTGCTGTGCGCCTCCTGCGGCCAGACCATGGGCTGCCCGGCCTGCTCCTTGAGCCTAACCCTGCACCGCTCGCCAGACGGCGGCCGCCTGGTCTGCCACACCTGCGGCCACCAGCGCCCGGTGCCACAGACCTGTCCCAATTGCGGCGCCGCCGGCGAAAGTTTCAAACCGCTGGGCCTGGGCACCGAGGCCGTGGTGGAGACCCTGCGGGATTTGGAACCCGGCCTCAGGGTGGCCCGGCTGGACAGCGACATTGCCGCCAGCCCGGCCAAGCTGCGGGCGGTTCTCAAGCAGGTTGGCAGGCATGAGGTGGACGTGGTGGTGGGCACCCAAATGATAACCAAAGGCCATCATTTCCCCATGATCAGTCTGGTGGGGGTGCTTTTGGCCGACCAGGCGCTTAGCATACCCGACTTCAGGGCCAGTGAACGGGCTTACACCCTGATCACCCAAGTGGCGGGCCGGGCCGGGCGCGAGGGCGGCCCCAGCCGGGTCATTGTGCAGGCCTTTGATCCTCATCATCATGCCCTGGCCTCGGCCTTGTCCCAGGATGCCGAAGGCTTCTACGCCACCGAGCTTGCCGAGCGCAGGGCTTTGGGCTACCCGCCCTTCATGCGCCTATTGAGCCTGCGTCTGGATGGGGCTGATGAAACCGCCACCGCCAGCGCGGCCAACGCCCTGGCCGCCCGCCTAGAAGAGGCCCGCTTAAGGCTGGAGCCGCGCGCCCAGCTTTTGGGCCCTGCGCCGGCGCCCATTGCCAGGAGCCAGAACCGTTGGCGCTTTCTTTTGTTGCTCAAATCCCCCACCGCCTCAGGCGCCGCCAGCATTCTACGCCTAGCCAGGCATCTCATGGGCGGACTACCTCCCGGAGTGAGGTTGCTGGTCGATGTTGACCCCTTGAACCTCATGTGAGTTAGTAAAGATTGCGCTCTTGGTAGATTTATGGATAATGTGTAATGCGCTATCCACAAATAGTATAAAAATCCTTGCCAGGAAAGGAGTCTGCATAAATGCCCGAGGTGAAAAAGATTTTGTTTCCCTTAGAATTTGCCAGCATTACGCCGGCGGTGGTGCCCTGGGTTGAGTTTTATGCCCAGCAGTTCAAAGCCGAGGTTCATGTGCTGCACGTAGTGCCCTATGGTTCGTTTTTGGGTGTTCCCTATGCTGCCGAGATATTCAAGGCCCAAGACGACGCGGGTTTGATCCGCAAGGCCGAGCAGGCCGTGGGCCATTTCGTTAACGAGCATTTCAAGAAACCCGGCGAGCTTAAAATTAAGTGCGTGACCGGCGATCCTGCCAAAGAAGTCGTGAAATACGCTGATGCCCAAGGCATAGACCTCATTGTGATGGGCACCCATGGCAAGCATGGCCTAGACCGCGGCTTGTACGGATCGGTCGCCGATATAGTGCTGCGCTACGCCAAGGTTCCGGTTCTGTGCTACAACCCCAAGCCGGATTCGATCAAGTAATCGCTGGGTGATTGCTGAGAAGCTGGTCAGACAAAGCAGCGCCCGTTTCCCTTAAAAGCGAAACAGGCGCTGCCGTTTTTTCAGCGCAAATAAAAACGCCGGGGTCAGGCAACCCCGGCGTTGAATGATTTGGTTTGGTCGGTCGGACGGCTAGGCCACTTTGACCACCCACCCGTACTTATCCGGCTTGGTGCCCCACTGAATGGCGGTCAGTTCATCATAGAGCTTTTGCGAAAGCTCGCCGATTTTGTTGCCGGCCACCAAAAAGTCGGTGCCCCGGTAATGCAGGCTGCCGATGGGGCTTATCACCGCCGCGGTGCCGGTGGCGAAAGCCTCCTTAAGGCCCCCGTCCTTTTGAGCCGCCATCACCTCGTCTATGGTGATCCTGCGCTCGCTCACCTTGAGGCCCCAATCCTTGCAGATCTGGATCACCGAATCGCGGGTGACTCCGGGCAGGATGGAGCCGCCCAAAGGCGCGGTGATGACCTCGTCCTTGATCACAACAAAGAAGTTGGAAGTGCCCACCTCTTCGATGGTCTTGCGGTCGCAAGCATCCAGCCACAGCACCTGGGTGAAGCCCTTGGCGTGAGCCTCTTCCATGGCCAAAAGGCTGGCCACGTAATTGGCCGAAGTCTTGGCTTCGCCCAAGCCGCCCGGTGCCGCGCGCACGAATTTTTCCTCCACATAGATCTTGGTGGGGCTGAAGCCCTCGGCGTAGTAGGCGCCCACCGGCCCGGTGATGATGTAGTAAAGATACTCCTTGCTCACCTTAACGCCTAAGCAGGCCTCGGTGGCGATGACCGTGGGCCGAATGTACATGCTGGTGCCGCCGCTGCGGGGAATCCATTCCTGCTCCACCCGCACCATCTCGAACAGATGCTCCAGCGCCTCATCTTCAGGCACTGTTGGAATGCAAACCCGCTGACAGGAGCGGTTGAACCGCTTCACGTTGTCCCTGGGCCTGAACATGTAGATACCGCCGTCGGCTCCCCGGAAGGCTTTGAGGCCCTCGAAGACATCTTGGCCGTAAAGGAAAATCAAGGCCGCGGGGTCCAAGATGAAC
>CAZDRW010000138.1:0-853 GCA_964507555.1 uncultured Desulfarculaceae bacterium | reverse complement strand
GCGCCCGAGCGGCTCTCCGTCAATTTGCCGGGGGCGGGGTCCAAGTTGATCGGACCGTAGGGCACGATGCGCGGGTTATGCCAGCCCTGGCTGTCTCTATAGTCCCAACGGAACATGTGGTCCGTGAAAATCTGGCCGAAGCCCAGCTTGCTCTCATCCGCAGGTTTGGCCTTCTGGGCGCTGGGGTGCAACAACTCTTTTTTAAGCGGCATGATGAAAATCCTCCTGCTCTTACTAGGCGCCGGCCTTGGCCTTTTTCAAGCTCTTGCCATACGGTGGGCGCAATATTCCTACTTCGGTAATTATAGCCGCAACCAAATCGTGCGGGGTAACATCAAAAGCAAAATTAAGCGCTTTAGCCCCCGGAGGGGCGATACGCTTACCGGCCAGTTCCAGCACCTCGTGCGGGTCGCGTTCCTCGATGGGTATATCAGCCCCGCTCTTGGCCCCGGGATCGATGGTGCTGAGTGGTGCGGCTACGTAAAAAGGCACTTTGTGGCGCTTGGCCTGCAAGGCCGCGTTAAAGGTACCGATCTTGTTGGCCACGTCGCCATTCATGGCGATACGGTCGGCACCCACTACCACCAGATCCACCAGGCCCTTGGACATGATGGCGCCTACCGCGCCGTCCACCGCCACCTGCACGGGAATGCCTTCGGTCACCATCTCCCAGGCGGTGAGCCGCGCGCCCTGCAAAAGGGGCCGGGTCTCATCGGCGATCACGGCTACCTTTTTGCCTGCCTCCTTGGCTGCGTACACCACGCCCAGCGCCGTGCCATAGCCGCCGGTGGCCAAGGAGCCCGCGTTGCAGTGAGTGAGCACCGTGGCGCCATTCGGCACCAAGGCCGCGCCG
>CAZDRW010000137.1:0-7953 GCA_964507555.1 uncultured Desulfarculaceae bacterium | reverse complement strand
GCGGGTGCGGGTCTTGAATGTCTCTATAAGCTTCAAGGGTCCTCCCTACCTGTACATACAGGATGAACCTTTTTGCTTCTTGTTGCCAGTTCGGAGGGCCGCTCCGGACCGGGCCGCCCCCTAAATCAGAGCGGGCCCCTAAAGGCCCGCATACCCGCAATCGTAGTGTAGGGTCGGCAGGGTGTCAAGTTGGGGAAGGGGGTCCAGTGAAAACACTTGCCAGCGAAGGGGTGCTCTGTTATAAATCCAATCCATTCCGGCCGGTTATTTGCGATGGGAAATACGGGTATGGGCCGGAAGCATGGTGGCTATAGCTCAGCTTGGTTAGAGCGCCAGGTTGTGGCCCTGGAGGTCGAGGGTTCAAGTCCCTCTAGCCACCCCACCAAACAAAGCAAGGGATTAGGGCGAAAAGCCCTAATCTCTTTTTATTTAACTGTTTCTGAATCCAGTAGATCGCTTACGGGAACACGAGCCGACCGCCAGTCCCGGCTACTGATCCAAGAAACAGACTTTCTAATCCTGGTTTGCGATTACTCCCACTCAATCGTGGCCGACGGCTCGGATGTAATATCGTACACCACCCGGTTCACGACTTTCACCTGGTTGATGATGGCGGCTTTTCAGCCAGAGGCAACCTCGATTCCGTCTACTTTTTCTTGTAATGCACCATCACGGAATAGTTATTGGAAGCCGGATCTATCTTTGTGGGATAGTAGCCGGAAGTATTAACGCAGCTCGGAACGCCATAGATAACCGCAAAGGTATCGTCGCCCACATTACCGGATGTACTCGAATAAACCAGGCCCCTCATGAAACAGGAAACATCCGCCCGCGCGTCCTGGTTGGCCAGAACCCCGAACATGACGGCCACTGCCGATAGAAACCCGGCCAAAAACAGCGCCAGACCCTTGATCTTCGGTTTGCTCATTATTCTGCTCCTGCCTTCAGTTGGTTTGGGATCAAGCGGCCTCGGCCTCTTTCCCCGCGTTCAACGCCATCGCCCTTTGTGCGATAGCGTAACAATAGCTCATTATAGCTTTTTCGGGGCAGGGTGCGGCAGAAATTGGGTTTGAGCCGGAGGAGGCACTGCGAATCGTACTGATCCCTTTTGTTGCCTCCACTTGAAAACGGCCTTGCGACTGTCGGAGTGGCGGAAAGCCCGGTATAGGCAACCTTCTACCATCGCTCCTTGGCGAGTAACAAAATTGTATTTTGACTTTTATTTTGTTGTAAGATCGGGAAAGGGTGGGAAGTAAAACGCCCAGTAATCTAGTTTTCGGGGAAGGTTAGTACGTTTGTTTTGAGACTTTGCATATTCGGTGATTGCGCTGATGCAATGCTAATTTCGTTATGCCGCAATTAACAAAATACAAGTTTTTGAATGGTCTGCTTTTTCTGGGTGGCGGGTCAGGCTTTATCTTTTTGTTAAGTTGGACAATAGGCTCTGAACAATTCAGCTATTGGTTCGGGGGTCAATTTAGTGCTTTTTTATGGTCTCACTTTCGGTGGTTTGCAAATCCAATAATATGTCAGCTATACCTAATCGTAAGCATCATAAAACTTGCTGTCATTATTTCAAAACGCTTATGGCTATTTAGCCTTTTGTATTTAATTTTAATTAGTTTGGTTGCTTTTTATAGATATTATCTTATTTCCAGTGAACCATTTAATTACTACTGGATGCAATTCTTCGGAATCCATTGGTAGTAAACAAGAAGTGCGCTACTCCCACTCAATGGTGGCCGGCGGCTTGGACGAGATGTCGTAGACCACCCGGTTCACGCCCTTCACCTCGTTAATGATGCGGGTGGACATCTTGGCCAGAAGCTCGTAGGGCACCCGCGACCAGTCCGCGGTCATGGCGTCCACGCTGTCCACGATGCGGAGCGCGATCACGTCCTCATAGGTGCGCTCGTCGCCCATCACGCCCACGGTCTTCACCGGGGCCAGCACCGCGAAGCTCTGCCAGACCTTGTGATAGAGCCTAGCGCCGCGCATCTCCTCCTGGACAATGGCGTCGGCCTGGCGCAGGGTTTCCAGCCTGGCTTTGGTCACCTCGCCCATGATGCGGATGGCCAGGCCCGGGCCGGGGAAGGGCTGGCGGGAGACGATGTTCTCCGGGAGGCCCAGCTCGCGGCCCACCTCGCGGCATTCGTCCTTGAAAAGCTCGCGCAAAGGCTCCACCAGCTGAAGGCGCATCTTCTCGGGTAGGCCGCCCACGTTGTGGTGGCTCTTGATGGTGGCGCTGGGGCCCTTGAAGCTCACCGACTCGATCACGTCTGGATAGAGCGTGCCCTGGGCCAGGTAGTCCACCTTGCCGATCTTGGCTGCTTCTTCTTCAAATACATCGATGAAGGTGTGGCCGATGATGCGGCGTTTTATCTCGGGGTCGGTGACGCCCTTTAGCTTATCCAGGAAACGGTCCGCCGCGTTTACCACCACCAGGTTCATGCCGAACACGTCGCGGAACACACCCGCCACTTCCGACACCTCGCCCGCGCGCAAAACGCCGTTATCCACGAACACGGCGGTGAGGTCCTTGCCGATGGCCTTGTGCAGCAAAAGCGCCACCACTGAGGAATCCACCCCGCCCGAAAGCGCGCACAGCACCTTTTGTCCGGCCAGGCGCTCCTTGAAATCAGCGATGGTGGCATCGGCGAAGTTGTGCATGGTCCAGATGGGCTGGCAGCCGCACTCGCCCAATACGAAGGAGCCCAGCATGGCCGCGCCCTGGGGCGTGTGGTGCACCTCTGGGTGGAACTGCACCCCGTAGATGCGGCGCCCCACGTCGCCCATGGCCGCTACCGGCGAGTTGGGGGAGACCGCCATCACCGCGAAACCTTCCGGCATCTTTTCGATGCGGTCGCCGTGGCTCATCCACACCTGCTGCTCTTCACTGATCTCCAGCTCGCGGAAAGGGCCGGCTCCGGTTTGAATGGAGAGCTTGGCCGGTCCGTACTCACGCTTCTTGCCGCGGGCCACCTGGCCGCCCATGAGATGGGTGATTATCTGCATGCCGTAGCAGATGCCCAGGATGGGTACCCCCATCTCGAAAATGCCGGAGTCCACGGTGGGAGCGCCCTCGGCATACACGCTGGCCGGGCCGCCGGAAAGGATGATGCCCTTGGGAGCGAAGGCCTTGATATCGGCTAGGGGCAGGTTGCAGGGATGGATCTCGCAATAGACCCGGGCCTCGCGCACCCGGCGGGCGATGAGCTGGGTGGTCTGGGCCCCAAAGTCCAAGATCAGCACTTTTTCCTGGTGGATGCCGCTCACTAAAGCTCTCCTCCCTGCCGTTGCAACGCTAGGCGGTCCGTAGGTCAGCTTACCGGATCTTAAGCCCCTTCCACTCTGTAGTTGGGCGCTTCCTTGGTGATGATCACATCGTGCACGTGGCTTTCCCTGAGACCCGCAGCGGTGATTTGCACAAAGCGGGCCTTTTTCCTGAGTTCGGCCAGGCTGCTGGCGCCTACGTAACCCATGCCGGCCTTGAGGCCGCCCACTAGCTGGTAGACGCTTTCGCTGACTGGGCCGCGGTAGGGCACCCGGCCCACGATGCCTTCGGGCACCAGCTTGTCGGTTTCGGCCTGGGAATAGCGGTCGGCCGAGCCGGCCTTCATGGCGTCGATGGAGCCCATGCCGCGGTAAATCTTGTAGCGCCGACCCTGGAAGAGAATGGTCTCACCCGGGCTCTCCTCGGTGCCGGCGAACAAGGAGCCGATCATGATGACCTGGGCCCCGCCGGCCAAAGCCTTGGTGAGGTCACCGGACCACTTAATGCCACCGTCGGCGATCAGGGGAACACCCGCGGCCTTGGTTATGGGGGCCACGTCCATGATGGCGGTCATCTGGGGCACGCCCACGCCGGCCACCACCCGGGTGGTGCAAATGGAGCCCGGCCCCACGCCCACCTTGACCGCATCCACCCCGGCGTCGATCAACGCCTTGGCGCCTTCGGCCGTGGCGATGTTGCCGGCCACCAGATCCATGTTGGGGAAGGCCCTCTTGATTTCGCGGACGGTCTGCAACACGCCCTCGGCGTGGCCGTGGGCCGAATCCAGGCAGATCACATCCACCCCGGCCTCCACCAGCAATTGGGCTCTTTTGAGGCCGTCCTCGCCCGCGCCCACCGCGGCGCCCACCCGCAGGCGGCCCAGGTCGTCCTTGGCCGAAAAGGGGTATTTGCGCACCTTTTCGATGTCCTTGATGGTGACAAGGCCCCTCAGCTTGCCCTGGTCGTCGACCACCAGGAGCTTTTCAATGCGGTGCTTGTGCAGGACGGCCTTGGATTCCTCCAGGGTGATGCCTTCCTTCACCGTGACCAGGTGGTCCTTGGTCATCACCTCGCTCACCGGCTGATCCAGGTTGGTTTCGAACCTGAGGTCGCGGTTGGTGATGATGCCCACCAGCTTTTTGTCTTCCACCACCACCGGCACCCCGCTGATGTGATAGCGGCTCATCACGTCCATGACCTGGTGCAGGCTGGCGTCGGGCCCCACCGTGACCGGGTCCACAATCATGCCGGACTCGGACTTCTTGACCTTGGTGACCTCTAGAGCTTGGCTTGCGGGGGGCATGTTTTTGTGGATGAATCCCAAGCCGCCCTGACGGGCCATGCTGATGGCGGTTTCGGCCTCAGTCACGGTGTCCATGGCAGCGCTGACTATTGGTATGTTCAGTTTCACCTTGCGGGTGAGCTGGGTGCTGGTCTCTACGTCCTTGGGCAGCACTTGGCTGTGCCCGGGCTTGAGCAGAAGATCATCAAAGGTCAGGCCCTCGTGGATGTCATAGGGGTTGTTAGACATATCGGCTCCCCGTTAGGAAAGGGCCGCGTGCCTGAGGAGGATGCCCTCCAAAAGCCCTGCGTCCATGGTGATGAAGCTTTTTAAACCAAGGCCCTTGACCAGACCCGAAAGTATAGCCAGGCCTGCCACAATTATATCCGCCCGCTCCGGCTCCAAGGCAAGCTCTCTTCGCCTTTGGCTTAGCGGCATGGCCGCAAGCCGGAGGTACTGGATCTCGAGGTTTTCTCTGGTCACCACGAGATTGTTTATTTTCTCGGGCTCATACACCCGCATGCTCAGGCTCAAGGCCGCCAAGGTGGCGGCGGTACCTGCGGTGGCCACCAAGCGCTGGCAGCTTATGCCCCGCCAGCTGCTTGAAATGGGAGCCAAGCCCTTGGCAACTGCTGCTTGCAGGGCCTCAAGCTCGTTTCGTCCAGGTGGGTTGCTTAATAGGAAGGCCTCGGTGAGAGTCACCGCGCCCAGCTCCAGGCTTACCACCGGCGCATCAGGGTCGCCCAGGTCCATGATTTCGGTGGAGCCGCCGCCGATGTCCGATAGCCAGGCTCCTGAAGCCGCCGCGGACCCGCCGGTGAAGCGGCTCAGCACCCCCAAGCGCGACAACTCCGCTTCCTCGTCCCCCGTGATGACCCGGGCCCAGTCCAGGCCCAGTTCCTTTTGCAGCCAGGCCACGAATATTTCGCCGTCAGCCGCCTTGCGGCAGGCCTGGGTGGCGGCCAGTACCACCCGTTCGGCTCCCAACTCGTGGGCGCGGGCGCTGAACTTTGCCGCAGCCTTGGTCGCGTTTTGTTTGGCCCGTGCGCTCAGGCTGCCGCCGGGCTTCAGGCCCCTCCCCAGGCGGGGCGAGGCCAGGCCGCGATCCAAGGCGCGCCAGTAGCCGTCTTTTACCTCGGCCACCAATAGCCGCAAGGTATTGGAGCCCAAGTCCAGCGCCGCGGCGATCATGCGGAGGACACCTGTATTAACAACGTTATTTCGGTGCATTGGTGCAAAGAAATACACCCCGGCAGACCTTGGAGTCAGTTGCCCCTGTTCTAACAGACCGAGGATGGCTTGACAAGGTTTAAGCAGGAAAAGCGGGTATAAATCAAGGTCCATGGGCCATCATTTTGAAAAAGCTTTAGGACGAGGCTGCCCATGCAGCGGCCAGGCAGATGCACGAGTGCTCCATATTTTTGGATTGGCAAGCAATCACGTCTGATTGGTTGCACGGCTCGTATAGGGTAAGATTAGTGACCATGAAGGGCTTAATTCTAAAGAGCGTATGGGAGCGCCTAGCGCGTTCGCGCATGTCCGGCCAAGTTGCCGAGGCCTTGGGCGGAACGGAGGCCCGTGAAGCACTCATGAGCCAGGCTGGCTATCAGGGACAGCCCGGCGGTCTGGCCGCTAGGCTCATGGTGGAGGTGGGCCGGGCGCTGCCCTTGGCCTTGGACCCGGCCTCGCTGCGCGGATTCGGCGCGGTGCTGCCCGGCGCGGAATTGATGGCCCTTATCAGGGCCGAGGCCCATTCGCGCTACCGGGCGCCCAAGCGCGGACCCCAGCCGGCCAGCCAAATCAACTTGACCCCGGAGGAGCAGGCCGCATTAACGCCCTGGCTGAGCGGTCAGCGCATGTCCCGCCTGGCCCAGGGATTCGCCATAACTGGTGACGTTGACCTAGCCCGCGCCGCCGCCAAAAGCCTGACCGGCTTTTGCAAGCACAACCCGCCTTTGATGGGTCCTGGCTGGATGGACGAGCAGATCACCGCCATCCGCATGGTGAACTGGCTATGGTGCCTGCGCTTCTTGGGCGACCCCGCCGTCATTGACCAGGAAACCGTGCTCAGCCTCTTGATCCAAATGCAGGTTGCGGGGCAGATGCTTTGCGAGATGCTCTCCAGTCAGCCCGCGCCTGCACCCATGCAGGCAGGTCCGGCCGGAGCCCTTTTGCACCTGGGCTGCTGTTTAAGCTTTTTGCCCGAGTCCGCCAAGTGGCTGGAGATCGGCTCGTCTCGGCTGGGTCCGGCCTTGGCGAGTTGGGGTCGGCCTAGTCCACTGTTGTCCACTTCCTGGGCGGCGGTCATGCTGGAGTGGGGTGGCCTATCTCATTGGGTTTCCATGAAAAATGGCCATGAGTCTCCCGCGGGGTTGGTGGCGGGCCTGCGGCTTTTGGCGCCCATGGTCCGGGCCATGGCTCCTCCCTGGGGCGCGGGGGGCGCGGAGCTCAATTGGGGCTGGAGCCCGGCCCAATCCGTGCTGGGCCTGAGCCAGGGCAGGGTGGATGCCGCCACCGGCGCGGCCAATCTGGCCGCCGTGCTCCTCACCGAGCCGGATCTGCGCGCGGGCCGGGTCATGGACGAGCGCCTTTATTGGCTCTATGGCAAGGAGGCCTTTGAAAAGCTGCGCCAACTGGCCGGCGGCCCACCGCCCCCGGCCCAGGTTCTACCCGCCGCCGGGCTGGCCGTACTGGGCGCTTTGAGCAAGGGCCGCCGGGTGAGCCTGTGGCTGCGCACCGCCCCCCAGGAGGGGGAGGGGGGCGCGGGGGGCGCGGGGGGCGCGGCCGAGGCGGCGGAGGCTTCTCCCGCCAGCCTGGCCCAGGGGTTGAGCATGGGGCTTTGCCTGGACGGCCACGCGCTTCTGGCCCCGCCGGGTCCGGCCGGCTCCGGGCCCCTGGCCCAGTACCTGGCCAGCCGGGCGGCCTATAATGCGGTGCGCATCGACGGGGCGGAACCCGGCCCGGGGGTGGTCAGCCTGGAGGCCTTGCAGGAGGACCAGCGCGCGGCCTTTGTGGCCGCCAGCTTCGACGGCTACGGCAATCTTTCCGACCCGGTTTTCTTGAGGCGGCGGCTTTTCATTGATAAAAGCGCGGGCATGGCCCAGGTGGTGGATCAGGTGCAGGCCCAGGGCGAGCACGATTGCGAGATATTCTTCCATATGCCGGCCGGGGCCGAGATCAGAAACGGCCCCGACGGCGCGCTCCTGATAGCGGGCTCCTGGGGCGAGGTTCATGTGCAGCCGGACGCCAAGGCCGAAATCCAGGTGGTGAGCGGCCAGGCCAACCCGCCCCTGGGCTGGCAGGCCGACGGTGTGGGCAGGGTCAAGGCCGCGCCCTCTTTAAGGCTCCACGCCCGCACCGTGGGCAGCGCCCGGCTCACCACCAGCCTGGTGTTCGC
>CAZDRW010000136.1:745-8051 GCA_964507555.1 uncultured Desulfarculaceae bacterium | reverse complement strand
ATGCAGCCCCCGGTCAAGGGGTTCGACATCCGGCCCTGTCAGGACTGCCACCGCCTGCCCAACACCAACACCAACGAGGGGGTGCGCGCGGCCAACCAGCTTTGCCTGGAGTGCCACGGCCAAGAGGCCTGCGCCCACCAGGAAAAAGGCCGGAAGGTTTCCCTTAAGGTGGATGTGGACAGCTTCGGGCCCAGCCGGCACCGGTTCGTGGCCTGCCTGGACTGCCATTATGACGTAGGACGCTCGCCCCATGCCTCGGCCCAGGGAGTGCAGTGCTTGAGCTGCCATACCTATCACGGCGAAGGCGATTTCGGCGGTCCCCACCTATCGGTGAGCTGTGAGGCCTGCCACAACAAGAGCAAGCTGGTCAAGCTAGACAAAAAACAGGGCAGAGTGGGCCTGGCCAAGGTGGACGCCAAGGGTATTCCGCTCAGCCTGGTGGATCACGGTAAGTCGGATTATACCGGCGAGCAGTTTTGCCTGCGCTGCCACGTGACCGGCAACCAGGCCGGCGCGCCGGCCCAGGTGTTGCCGGCCAAAGGATTCATCTGTTTCCTCTGCCACACGGCCAGCTTCAGCGCGGGCGGACCCTGGCTGGGCGCGGGCCTGGTGATCTTCATCATCGGTCTTCTCGTGATGATCCGCTTCTGGCTTCAGGGCAGGGTGCAAGGCGAGGAAGGCTCGCTGCACAACAAGATCGCGCGCGGCTCGGAAAACCTGGTGCAGGTCTTCTTTTCCCACGAGTTCTGGCGCATATTGGGCGCGTTCGTGCTGGACGTGTTATTGCAGCGCAGGCTTTTGCAGGAGAGCGTGCAACGCTGGTTCGTGCACACCTTGATTTATTGGTCCATTCTCACGCGGCTATTGCTGGGCGTATTCACCTGGCTGGTCTGGCAGGCCGGGCCGGGCTCTGACTTGGCCGTGGCCTTGATAGACAAGAACCACGGCTTCAGCGCCTTCTTCCACGATTTCACCGGCCTGCTCATGCTTTTGGGCGTGATACTCTCTGCTCTGCAACGGGTGGTGTTCAAGCCTAAGAACGTGGATACCAACACCCAGGACGCCCTAGCCCTGATTTTAATAGGGTTGATAGCGCTACTAGGCTTTGTTTTGGAGGCGGTGCGCATAACCTTGATAAGCTTGCCGCCCGCTCAAGGGGTGTACGCCTTTGTGGCTTATCCGTTGAGTCGGTTAGCCTCCGGTATGGCAGTGGATTGGAACGCGGCCTACGTTTGGCTGTGGTACGCCCACGGCATTCTGGCCGCCGGGTTCGTGGCCTGGCTGCCATTCGGCAAGATGCGGCATGTCATCACCACGCCGATCAGCCTGATGATGAACCGGGACCTCAAATAGGCGTACGGCCGTGAATCGTGTATCCAGGAGCCTAAAGCGGCAGCAAGGAACACCTTATGCCTGACAATGAAAAGACCCCCGGAACGCAGGGTAGCCAGGAAGTAACCGCTCAGCCGGCGGAGGTCGAGCCGGCGGAGGCCCAAGAGATCCAAACGGAGACTTCCCCGAGCAAACTGGAAAAGAGCCAAGTTCCTGAGCAGACCCAGGACGCAGCTGCGGCGGAGGCCGCCAAGCCGGCGCGGCCCAAGGTGATCCCAGTGTCCGCCTTGGACTCCAAGCGCATCATGCAGCTTCAGGCCTGCACTCGCTGCGGCGAGTGCTTGAACTGGTGCCCGGTGTACGACCAGGACGGCCGCGAGGACATCCTGCCCCGCAAGAAAGCGGCCGATTTCCTGAAAATCCTGCAAAGCCAGCATGGGCTCCTGGCCAAGTTCGCGGGACGCGAGGATGCCGGAACCCTGGCCAAGTTGGTGGGCAAGGTGCTGGGCTACCGCGAGGTGACCGATGAGCAGATTCACGAATTCGCCAGGAACCTTTATGAGTGCTCCACCTGCGGCCAGTGCCAGATCGTATGCCCGGCGAACATAGACACCGTTAACTTGTGGGAGGAAATCCGGCGGGTGCTGGTGATGGCCGATTACGGCCCCTTGGAGCAGCAAAAGGCACTGGTGAAAAGCGTCAAGTCCTACGACAACCCCTGGCAGCAGCCGCGCACCGCGCGCGCCAAGTGGGCGCGCCGGGCCACCAAGGAAAAGCTCATCGCCGACACGCCCAAGGACATCAAGAAAAAGGGCGGCAAGATCCTTCTCTATTTGGGATGCACCGCCTCCTACGACACCAATGTACGCCAGGTGGCGGTAAGCACCGTGAACATCCTGGACTCTCTGGGCATCGACTACGGAATCCTAGGCAACAACGAAGCCTGCTGCGGCAGCGTCATGCTGCGCATGGGCGATCCCGAGTTCGAGCGCGTGGCCAAGCACAACATCGATCTGTTCAACTCCCTGGGCATCGAGGCCTTGATCACCTCCTGCGCCGGCTGCTTCAAGACCATCAGTGAGGACTATCCCAAGGTGGGGTGCCTCAACTTCGAGGTGATGCACACCATCCAGTTCCTCACCAGGCTTCTGGAGCAGGGCAAGCTTGATTTCAAACAGCCGGTGGAAAAGGTGGTGACCTATCACGATCCTTGCCATCTGGGTCGCGCCAGCGGGGTGTATGAGGAACCTCGCATCATCATGGAGGCGATTCCAGGCCTGGAGCTGGTGGAGATGCCCCGCAACCGCGAGTATTCCCGCTGCTGTGGCGCGGGCGGCGGGCTCAAGGCCGGTTATCCAGACATCCAAAACAAGATGGCGCAGGAGCGGGTGCGCGAGGCCGTGGCCACCGGCGCTCAAGAGTTGGTGTCCTGCTGCCCCTTCTGCTTCCAAGGCCTGCAGGTAGGCATCAGCGCCATAGGCTCCGAACTGGTGGCCCGCGATTTGAGTTTTTTTGTGGAGGAAGCCTTGGGTGTGGCGCCCAAGCCGGAACAGAAAAAGAAACCGGCCCCCAAGGCTGCCCCCCAAGCCGCAGGCACACCGATGGAGGCGGCGGCAGAAAAAGTCGAGGACAAGGAGACGGAACCCAAGGAAGAGTAGCCACGGGGCCGAACACGATGTGAGGCGATGGCCAGACCGGTTTACCGCAAATACGTCTATTGGCTGGAAGCGGACGAGTTTGCCCGATTGAAGCGGAAGCTGGCAGAGAGCGGCATCATTCCTCACCAGGCCAAAAAGGCGGTTTGCGTTCCCTTGGCCTGGGACATTGAGGTGGGTTATGTGCCGGCGGGAAGCTGGGATCGCTATGGACTGTGCAAACGCCAGCTAAGCTGGCACGCTCAGTCCCCCTACGCCGGCCAGGTGCTTTTGGTCAGCTCCAGTCCCATGAAGGGCCTGGCACCCACCTGTGTCATAACCCAACGGAAAAAATTCAAGCCGCCCCGCCTGCCTAATGGCGACGAGAAGCTTGCTCTCCTGTCCCGGCCCAGTTATAAGGAGTCCCGGCCCCAGGTGTGGGAAGATATCGGCGCCGAGGATCCCGAACAGCAAGAGCGCTGGATGCGGGTGATGGGCATAAGGGGGAAGAAGTTCTCCGAACTGTTCATCGGCCACTGCGCCACCCACGCCAATTTCATTGCGCCAGCCTATTATATCGAAGAAGACGGGCTCCGGGTCCCTTACTCCTTGGGTAAATCCTTGGAGATATGCTCCGCCTGTCTGGAGTACTATGGGATCATCGGCGGTCAGCACCGGCGCAAGCTGGTGGCGCCCTGTCCGGGGGCGGTGCTTTTCGCCGGGCTAGCGGTGAACAGGTTTTACGAGGTTACCTGCCCTGGAGCCGCCGGGGACGGTTGCTATGACGAAAAGGACTAAAGCAAAAGGGGTGGAGAAAATGACCAACCGCAAACCTGCCGTCATGGGTCTGGCCATCATTTTTATGTTGGCCTTGTTCCTGGGGAACGCCTGGGCAGCCAACCCGGTGCGCATCGGTTTCCTGCAGGCGGACATACACCAGCTTTCCTGCTGGGTGGCGCTGGAAAAAGGCTTCTATAAGGAACAGGGTCTGGACGTCAAGGTGGCTGGCATCTTCAAGGCAGGCCCCGAGGAGATGAGTGCGTTCGCCGCAGGTGAACTGGACATGGGTTATGTGGGTGAGGCCCCGGCCACCACGGCGGTGGCCAACGGCGCGGCCCGGGTCCAGGTGTTGGCCCAGGTTAACACCGAGGGCTCGGCCATTATGGTGGGCAAGGATGCCAAGATCGCCAAGGTGTCTGAATTGGCGAACAAGAGCGTGGCGGTGCCGGGCCATTCCACGGTGCAGGACTTCTTGGTGCGCAAATCATTGGAGCAGAACAAGGTGCCGGCGGACAAGGTGAAGATCATTGTGGTCAAACCGCCGGAGATGATCGGTGCTTTGCGGACCAACCAGATCGACGCTTTCATCGCCTGGGAGCCCTACCCGGCCAAGGCCCAAACCATGGGAGTGGGAAAAGTTCTGGTCACCTCGGCCCATATCTGGCCGGGCCATCCCTGCTGCGTGCTGGTGGTTGATGATAAATTCCTCAAGGCCCGCCCCGCGGATGCCATGAAGATGGTGGCCGCCCATGTCAAAGCCACGAACTTCATCAATCAGCATCCCAAGGAGGCGCTTAAAATCGGGGTGAAATACACCGGCATGGATCCCGATACCGTACGCTTGGCCATGCATAACGTTAACTACACCTACAAGATCAGCGTTGAGGGCGAACGAGAGTACGTGTCCCTCTTGGCCAGGCAGGGCTTTATTAAGATCAAGGATGTTGACGCCTTTGTCGCACACTTTTTAAACGGCAAGATTCTGGAGGCGGTGCTGGGCAAATGAGAATGGGCCGCTATCTGGTTCCCCTGGCCTTTCTAATTGTATGGCAGGGGATAGCCTCCTCGGGGATCATACCCGAGTACAAGCTGCCGTCGCCGGCGGCGGTGATGGCGGCTTTCGGCGAATTGATCATGACCGGCATGCCGCCGGGACATAAGCTGCCCAGCCATTTGCTAATGAGCCTTTACCGGGTGGCGCTGGGTTTCTTCATCGCGGC
The DNA here is from genome assembly GCA_964507555.1 of uncultured Desulfarculaceae bacterium. Lineage (GTDB taxonomy): Bacteria > Desulfobacterota > Desulfarculia > Desulfarculales > Desulfarculaceae > Desulfocarbo. The sequence continues at coordinate 3,085 of CAZDRW010000136.1, read as the reverse complement.
GGCGGTGGCGGTGCCCCTGGGCATCCTGATGGGCTGGTCCCGGCGCTTGCAATATTTAATCTCCCCATTGGTGGAGATGGTGCGGCCGGTGCCGCCTCTGGCTTGGATTCCCCTATCCATTCTCTGGTTTGGCATAGGAATCAAATCAGCCGCCTTCATAATTTTTCTGGGCGCTTTCTTTCCCATGCTCCTGAACACCATTGCCGGGGTGCAGTCCATCCCCAAAATCCTGCTGGAGGCGGCCCGCACTCTGGGCGCGGATCAGGGCAACCTGCTCATGAAGGTCCTCTTGCCCGGCGCGCTGCCCAGCATATTTTTAGGACTTAGGATAGGCCTGGGCATCGGCTGGATGACGCTAGTTGCGGCCGAGTTCACCGGTGTCAAATCCGGCTATGGCCTGGGCTACATGATCATGACGGCACGCGACATTCAGCGCTCCGACGAGATCATAGCTGGCATGGTGGTTATCGGCCTGACCGGCCTTTTGATCGACGCGCTGATACGCAAAGCGGAAGCCAAGCTGCTGCCGTGGCAATAACTGGCATATGACAATGCAGGGGATGGTTGGCTTTGGGGCTTGAGTTAAAAGGATTGACCAAAACCTTTCCCGCCCAGGGAAACGGCGACGAGGTTGAGGTGCTGTCCGGCTTCAACCTGAAGCTGGACCATGGCCGTTTCCTGTCTTTGGTGGGGCCCAGCGGCTGCGGCAAGACCACCTTGCTGAGGATCATCGCCGGCCTGGAACCGGCTAGCCGAGGCGAAGTGCTCTTGGATGGCGCGCCGCTACGGCCATCCACCACTGAAACGGGTCTGGTTTTTCAGCAATACGCCCTGTTTCCTTGGCGGACCGCCTTGCAGAACATCGAGATGGGGCTGCAATTCAAGGGCGTGGATGTGGAGCAGCGCCGCCGGGAGGCCATGGAATACGTGGAGGCCTTTGGCTTAATGGGCTTTGAGCACCGTTACCCCAAGGACCTCTCCGGCGGCATGCAGCAGCGGGTGGCCATTGCCCGCACCCTTATCATGCAGCCCAAGCTGGTATTGATGGATGAGCCCTTCGGCTCCCTGGACAGTCAGACCCGCAACAACATGCAGGAGTTCCTGCTCGGCATCTGGGAAAAGCGGCGCGACACCATAATCTTCGTCACCCACAATGTGGACGAGGCGGTATTCCTTTCCGAGGAGGTGCTGGTTCTATCGCGGCGGCCGGCGCGGATTCTGGCCAAATTTCCGGTGGAAGCGCCGCGGCCCCGGGACCGCACCAGCGCAGAAAACAACCAATTGCGCAAGGTGGTGCTTGACGTGCTTCGCAGCGAGGGTCCGCCCCCGCCCGTTTAGGCAAGGAAGGTGAGCATGAAAATTTTGGGGATTTGCGCCAGCCCAAGGCGCAGGCAGACTAGCTACACGGCCCTGCAGGCCGCCTTGGACGCGGCCAAGGAAGCCGTAGAGGGGGTGGAGACCCAATTGGTGGAAATGGCGGGCAAGCAGGTGAACGGATGCTTGGCCTGCGGTAAATGCCTTAAAGAGGTGCGCTGCTCTCAGGACGACGATATGAGCGATCTGCTGACTCTCCTGACTCAAAAAGACCTGGGCGGCGTCATCATCGCCAGCCCGGTATATTTAGGTTGCATGAGCTCCCAGGCCAAAGCCTTTCTGGACCGCACCGTACCGCTCCGGCGCAACGGCTTCCTTCTGCGCAATAAGGTGGGCGGCGCCATCGCGGTGGGCGGCATGCGCAACGGCGGCCAGTCCCTGGTTCTACAGCAGATACATGCCGCCATGCTGGTGCAGGACATGGTGGTGGTCAGTGACGGCCAGCCTACCAGCCATTTTGGCGGCACCGGATTTTCCGGCGGCGAGGGCGGAATGAAAGGCGACGAGTTCGGACTGTCCACCGCCCGCGGCCTGGGCCGGCGGGTGGCTGAGGTGGCGGCCAAGTTGATGGCCTGAGATGCTTGGTGCAGTCAAAACAATGGAGCGATCCCTGCGCCATCTGGACAGGACCGAGGGCGGCAAGATGTCAGAGATCGGCCAGATCATTGCCAAGGTGCAAAGCCTGGGCATCAGGATCACAAAAGAGATGCTCACCCGGGCGGGAGGTGCCGGTCCGGCGGAGGGCGGGGCCTTGCTTCTGCAAGGCTTTCCGGTGAACGTGCCGATGCAAAGCCCTTTTGTTCAGGACTCGCCCTACTCCCTTAGCCATGATAGCGACGGGACCATGCTGTGCAAGGAAGGCCGACCCCTTCTGCCCGCTCAGGTGACCGGCCGGCCGCGTTTTTACGGGCGCTCCACGGACCAGGGTGTGCCCTACCATCACATCGCCCTGCTGCACGGCACCGA